>JBHJNW010000055.1:0-45028 GCA_050330395.1 Pleurocapsa sp. | reverse complement strand
CCATTCGCCCAGAGTAGCAGAAATTGACTCTAGATATTCCCAATCTAAGGTTGATAGTTTTTTGAGAACTACTTTTTCATCTTCTATTTCAAAGATAACGCGATCGCCTTTTTCAATCTTTAGTTTTTCTCTTATTCCTTGGGGAATAGTTGCTTGATACTTTTGAGTTACCTTGGAGGTTAATTTAGTTTTTGGTATCGACATTACACATCTTTGCTTACTGAATATTTATTTTAGTTATACCGTATTACTGTATTACTTGAAAACCAAATTGAGGACTATCATTTAAGGAAGGGGAGAAGCAAAAATGAGCAACACTTTAATACCAGCTAGAGTAGTATCACCAGGACGCATTTTACAACGAGAATTAGATGCGCGGGGTTGGACTCAAAAAGATTTAGCCGAAATTACTGGTCTTCCAACCAAAGGGATTGATGAAATAATTAAAAGAACAAAACAAATTACTCCAGAAACAGCCACGGCGTTATCAGCAGCACTAGGAACTACTGCAACATTTTGGACTAATTTAGAGGCAAAATATCATATTTTAAATGACAAGAATAAGAACAATTAAAGCCGATCTTCTCGATTTATTAGAGTACACAGAAACCGAAGAACCTCAATTACATCAACGACTGCAAGAAATATGGAAATGGATAAAAGACAAAAAAGATGGCTTGGTTACCAGTAAAAATCATGTCTTAAATCTTTTGGAAGAAGTTATCAAAGACAGTATCTTTTGGCTGGAATATCAAACTTTAGCCATAGAAGAAAAACATCGGGTAGATCGAACTCTGAGTAGTAGTCGTTACTACTGGTCGTTAGTTATTTTCCCTTTATGGTTCAAAGAAGCCGATCCCAAGTCAAAGAGATGGAAGCAGGAACTATTTAAAAATAATTTCAAACATTTAGACAACCACGATATCTTAGAAACTTGTAGAGAAATTACCAAACAAGGAGGAAATACTCATACAAGCTATATTTTAGATTTATCGATGGCTACAGATTTAATAGCAGCTTCTTCTTTTTCTCAAGCTTTAGCCGTTCAATTAACAATAACTTCGGCAAAATCCCTGGCTTCAAAAAAAGATAAGTGGGAAAAAACCTTAACTCATTGGAACATTACACGGGGTCTTTTAGCTAAGTCCGTGATTCATCCAGCATTCTGGCAAAGCCGAATATCTGGATGAATCACGGGCAGGGTTTGGCGGTTTACAGTTTCAACACATAATCTTTATATAACAAGGGTTTTGGACGTTGTATAATCATTCTGTTCTGGTAGAAGGATAATAGCCTCAGCAGACATTATGTACTTTGACAACTAAAGATATAGGGTTCTACAGGGTAGTTCGATCTAATTTGATTGATGCCTCCTGTAGGTAAAATCTTTAAGGAACGAAAGTTCTAGGTTTTGATAGGTGATAAGCCTCATCACACCTCGTCGGGCTGGGCTTGTACCTGACGTAAAAATGCCGTAGTGGGAAACATTTGGAGTACCACGAAGGAAGTTCTCTCTACTCTGTTACAGGGTTTGGGGAAGCCAGTGTTGTACAGCTTGCTGTCAACGCCTGGAGAAGTCACTGAGACATAAATCCCAGCGGGGCATCTGATGAACAAACAGGACTTGATTAAACATCTATCTTTGACCGAGCATACAGAGGGTGGTTATTTCGTAGAAAGCTATCGCTCGGAGATTAATGTACCCACCCAGAGAGTAGGAAGCGATCGCAGTATTCTCACCTCGATTTATTATTTGCTTACCGATGATCGCCCGATCGATTATTTGCATCGCAATCAATCGGATATCTTGCACTATTTCCAGGCTGGTTCAGCGATTACTTATTTATTGGTTAGTCCGTCGGGAGAATTTAAACAAGTTAAATTAGGACTCAATTTTGTCCAGGGAGAAGTTGCTCAGTTACTCGTACCCAAAGGCTATTGGAAAGCTGCGGTATTAGAATCAGGTGAATTTGGTTTGCTTGGTGAATCTGTTGCGCCAGGCTTTGACTACCGCGATCTGGAAATAGCTCAAGCTGATTCTTTTCGGGCATCTTTTCCCGAACTATGGTTAGAATTATCTTCTTATATTAAGCCTGGTTAATCTCTAAGCCTTGATCAATTTAATCCTTTTGGAGATCTGCTTTTCTAGGGTCAATTGCCATGACGTATTTTACTGGATCTTCATATTTACCATTGACTTTGAGACGCAAATCTAAATGCGCTCCTGTTGACCAACCAGAACTACCAACCTGAGCAATATTTTGATTTTTCCTTACCTTCATTCCCTGTTTGACGGTAATTGAGCTATTTTTTAGATGTCCATAAGTCCCAATTAATCCATTGCCATGATCAATTTCAATCCAGTTACCTAATTGACCGCCACAAAACAAATTACCGAAGTCGACACAGCCAGAAACTACTCTGGTCACAATTCCATTACTAATTGCAACCACAGGAGAACCATAAGGCGCATCATAATCAATACCCTGATGGAACTGTAGCTGATTGCTATAGGGTCTTAAGCGCCAGCCAAAAGGACTAGCAATGCGTTTAGTCTCAGGTGCAGGATGAGCCAGCTTGGTATTTTGGGGAATAAAAGAGCTATTTGCCTCAGGAAACGACACAATTAGGCTACTACGAGACAATGTCGGCAATTTTGGCGATGATGAAGAACTCGGACTATCGTCTTTATAGTTTAACTTGGTAGATTTGACAGCCTTTAAACCAACTGTTTCTTGAGCGACTTGCTTTTGCCAGGAAAAAGCGCAGCCTGGATTGAGCAATTTGCCTAATAATGGCTTGGCAACCTCGGTATTGTTAAGTGATTGTTTGACAGACACCGCAGAGAGCAAACGAGTTTGGGACTGCGAATTTAATAATCGGTCAGTTATATCTTTGCCATGATCTAGTAGTCCATCAGCATACGCTGTTTTCTGGAGCGATCGCTGTTGACAGCCAGAAAACAGCGTGTTGGGCAACAAAATATTAGCAACTTCTTGCAGCCATAAATCTGAGTGAATTTCTAGTTTTTCCGAAACGGTATTAGCAAGGCAATTAATTGATAAATCTGACGCAGTACAAGCTGAATTCAAACCAGGATAAGTAATCTTTGGTTGAGCAAAGCCAACGACTTGCTGCTGATTATCCGTACTTATTACAGTAGAGTTAGCGAGGGTGATCGGCGCTATTCCTGCTATCAATAATCCTAATGCTATAGTCCTCACCATTTTTTAAGCTAGTTTGATATTTTGGTATTTAACTCTAGTAATATTTACTTAGATATATAACAAAGTTCTTACATATATTCACATATTTCTGGGCTTTGTTAAAAATTAAATTGGATAGGCAATCAGCAATATTATCCACATTTAGTTGAGCAAAAATACATATGATACAAGCATTGAAATTATTTCCTAGAAGAACATTCAATCGAATCTGCTTCACCACGGCAGCTCTTATGGCGATCGCGCTTAACAGTTGTGGCACATCAGAATCAGGTGCAGGTCAATATGAAGCAACCGCCAAGGCGACTTACACCTGGCGAGTAAACTATGCCAACGATCCGACAGAAGATAAACGGGGACGCTATGAAGAGTTTGAATCAACCTCACTAATTAACGTTAATGGAGAAAAGCCCGAAGGTGCAGTATTGCAAGATGACAACACAGGGATTTGGTGGCCAAAATTGCCGCCCAAACCATCTATCGAAGAAATAGAAGCGAGGAAAAAGAGACCTGCCGAAAAAATTGGCAGGCTGGAATTAGGACAAAATGTCGAATATCGAGTCAAATTTAATCGCGAGGGCGAAAGACTCAACTTACCCACCAACTATTCTGTCTATCGACAAGTAGCCAAAGCCTATCCAGACACACCGTTAAACTTCACTATGGGGGTCAATAATGGCTCGGTAACTAAAGCTACGCCCGTCACTAATTAAACCGCTTTGCGGTAAGCTTTTAGCTTTTACTTAAACTCCCCGTTGGGTTTATTCTAGCTATATAAGAAAAATTAAAATTAATTTACATTTAGACGTAACGATTAATAATTATGAAAAATGATTTGCTCCCTTTTTTAGCAGGTGTCGGCATATTAATCGCCTATCTATTTTTCTCCGCCGCCACAGAAATGGGTACTAAATTACCTTGGAAGAAGTAATTATCGCAGTATGTTAACTGGTGGAAACAGAAGATTAAACTACTTATAAGTAGCAAGTACGTATTGCCAAAAACTAAAAGCAATTGAAAAGAATGCTATTAAATAGAAAACTGCTACTAGATAACTTATAAATGTTAATCAATATTATTGCTGATTACGGTATTGGCGATCCCGCATTTGCTGAAGTTAGCCAACGCTTAAATCAGAAGCTGCCGACGGCGCAGATTTCTTGTCTAAGTGTTCCTCCTTTTAGTACCCTAGCAACGGGATTTTGGCTCGCTCAACTCGGTCTTAATCCTGGTGCGCCCGAACGTTTAATCTTTCATAATTGCGCCCCTCGGCAAGATAATCTTGAAGCTCGACCCGACAACGAAGGAGAGGGGTTGACTTACGTAAAACTTCATAATGGCGTTGAGCTAGTCGGAGTTTTAGCTGGCTATACTCTTTCGTTTATCAAACAAGAAGCTCTACAGATTAACACGATTGAAGTATCTAGAGGCGGTTCGCAATTTCGCTCTCGTGACGTTTTTCCTAGTGCAGCAGCAGCGATCGCCAATGGTGACTATAGTTTATTGGGTGATGAAATTGCACCCGCGCAAATTCCCGACTTGCCTACAGATCGCGTAGCCTGGATTGATGGTTACGGCAATATTAAAACAACTATACCAGCCAGCAGCGTTAATTTACCTCTCTCAAGCAAGGTGACAGTGCGCGTGGGTGATGTCGTCAGCGATGCTATTTATTCTGACGGTAGCTTTCGCGTACCAGAAGGAACTTTAGCTTTTGCTCCTGGTAGTTCTGGCTGGCAAGGAAAAGACGGTCAAAGAGTGACTTGGCTGGAACTATTTTTGCGTGGTGGCAATGCTTGGTCGCGTTTTGCTAAACCCAAGATCAATCAAACAGTAACTTATGCTCAATTAGAATCGCCTTGATAGTCGCAATCAAGTTGCCAAATTAGCTCTTTGACCGCCTACCGCTCAAAATGGATAAAACAGAGGTGTTAGAGTCACCGTAATCAGCCAAAATAAGCAATTAAGCGGAATACCGACGCGCATAAAGTCAGTAAATTTATAACCTCCCGGCCCATATACCATCAAGTTAGTTTGATAGCCAATGGGAGTGGAAAAGCTAGCAGAAGCGCCAATCATAATCGCGATCGCAAAAGGCATAAAGCTAACTTCTAAATTTTGAGAAAGAGCTAGAGCAATAGGAAAAATTAAGGCAGCAGCGGCATTATTGGTAATTACTTCGGTCAGTAAGTTAGTCACGCCGTAGATGATCGCCAAAGCCAGCCAGGGATTATCGCCTGAAAATTGAACTAAGCTACCAGCGATCGCTCCTGCTGCTCCCGTAGTTTCTAAGGCTTTGCCAATACTTAAAGCTGCTCCAATAACTAGCAATACCGACCACTCGATATTACGAAAAGCTCTCACTGAAGAGCAACAGCCCGTTAATAACATTGCCACCGAGGCTAAAACTGCTGCGTTGAGCATACTCATCACTCCCAAAGAGGCTAGTAAAACCATCACTCCGAGAATGATCATTGCCAAAGGAGCTTTCTCATGGCGTAGAGGCTCAGAATCAGGAATGCCGTTAACTAAATAAAAATCGTTAGAAATGCGCTGTTGAGACAAGAAACTGGAGTTAGCCTCTAATAATAAAGTATCCCCAGGCTTGAGCCGAATGCTACCAATTTTTCCTGGTAAACGTTCACCGTTACGAGCCACAGCTAGCACTACCGCATTGTATTGAGTCCGAAATTTTCCTTCCCGAATCGTCTTGCCCACCATCGGACAAGTATTGGACACCACCGCTTCAATTAAACAACGTTCTGAGCGGGGTGTATTTAGTTTAAATACTTCATCTGTAGCTGGCTGAAGTCCTCGGAAACGATGAAGATCGACAATTGAGTCAATCATGCCGATAAATACAAGGCGATCGCCATCGTGTAAAATTTCCTTGGGGCTAACCGCTGGAATAATTAGTTGGTTGCGAATAACCTCAACGACATACAGTCCAGGCAGATTTCTTAAACCCGCCTGTTCAATACTTTTGCCAGTTAAAGGACTAGCTACTGGAACTACCATTTCTAGGGTATATTGCCGAACATCGTCGCTTTCGCTGATGACGGGCTTACGACTAGGTAAAAGCCAACGATGGGCAATAAATAAATATGTCATTCCGGCGATCGCACAGGGCAAACCGACTACAGTGATATCGAATAGCCTTAATCCTGGCAAATCTGTGGCAGAAATTAGTAGACCATTAACTACCAGATTAGTGCTAGTGCCAATTAGTGTACAGATTCCACCAAAGATTGCCGCATAGCTCAAGGGAATCATTAACTTAGAAGGACTGATGCGTAATTTGCGTGACCAATCACTAACCACTGGAATAAACATTGCCACTACAGGAGTGTTATTGAGAAAAGCACTCATGCCCATCACAGGAGTCATTAAGCGCACCAAAGCCGCATTTTGCCCTTGCGGAAGTCCCAAGACTCGCTGGGAAATCCAGGTTAAGCCACCTGTTTGGGATAAACCAGTAACCACCAGATAAAGTACCGCTACGGTGATCATCCCTGGATTACTAAATCCTGCCAGGGCATCTTCTTCGGTTAAGATCCCGCTAATTAGCAATATGGCCGTGCCGCCTAAAAATACCACTTCCGCCGATAAAGTAGTCAGGGCGTTAAGCAGGAAAACTCCCACAGTCACAGCAATAGTAGTCCAGGCTTGCCAACTAAGAGCAAAACTAGTAGAAGTGGCTACGTAGGAGAAAACCGCGATCGCGATTGAAATAGTAAAGCCTAAAAATCCGCAGATCAGCCAGTACTTCCCAGTCTTGTTAGCGAAAATTCGGTGAGATAATCGTCTTGCTTCCATCGAACACCCTTCAATAATGGTAAATTTAGGTCAAATTAAATCAAAGTTTATCACGAAAATTTTTAGATGTTTTGTAATTTAATCTAGAATCGATTTAGATTGAAACTTAACGAAGACAAAAATTGTGCTGAAGTTGAATAAAACTCTTGCTATGGGCATAATAATTAACTATGAGGAAAACTAGTAAAAAAGCCAAAAAGTTGGAGTCAGTCGAAAATCTAATTCATCACAATTTTTTATTTAAAGATTTAGATCCCGCCCTGATCGACAAATATCTAAGTCCCCAGCAGCTGGTTACTGAAAAACTTTATTCTAATCGACCAATTTACACCGCCTTTCGTCCCAATACTGCTTTGGAACATCTTTATGTGGTAACCAACGGTGGACCAATTGTTGTTCGCACTACCCCCTTAGATCGGATTATTGCGATTACCTACGCCAATAGTTGTTTTGGGATGCAAAATTTAGCCCTTAGCTATGGCAATTTTTCTCGCGCTTTTCCTAGCCTAGTCGAGGCGTATAAAACGGCAGATGTGGTTAAAATTCCTGTCGAAACTATTTGCTCAATTCATCAAGAATCTGAAACATTCCGCCAACGCTATGGATTAATGTTTGAACTACAGGAAAAATTTCAATATCATTTGCTCAACTGTAGTACTTATCCGCCACAAGCTGTGGCTGCATTGTTGAGAGCTTTGATTTACCAAGAAAGAGAATTAGGTAATCAACCCCAGGATGATGGATTTGTCTTTGATTTACCGATCGAAGTCATTGCTAAGGCTTGTCAGTTAAACAATCGTACCGTAGAACAAGTGCTGAAAGGGATGACTAAGGTAGGATTGTTAAAACCCCATAAAGCCCAAAATGATTTGATCACAGTAATTAATGCAGAAGAACTAAAGGTGGTTTATGGAGCGACTCGCGATAAAGTATCTTGGTGGCCTTTGCGCTGAATTATCGCTCGCTCCGCGGTTAAAAAACGATGATCGAGAGGAGGAGACTGGCGAGCGCAATTATTAGCCAAGCAATTCTTTTCCAATACTTTCTCTGAGCCAATTTTGGTGAATTATGTATTCCTAAGTTGGGTTGTGTCGTCCAATCTGACATAAAAACTTCATTGTCAGTCGAAGCATAAAGTATGGGGGCTAAACTGGCTTTGCTAATACCAGCACCAGGGGAAGTATTCGAGCTGTTGAGGGATAAACTCCGCTTACTGCGATGATTGGGGGCAGGAATGTAGATATTTTGGCGATATTTTTGAACATAGGCGGCTTTTTTTTGATACTTAATAATTTTAGCTGTCTGAGTTTTATGCACGGCTTGAGTTAATAATTTCGTTTCGCTTTCAGGATAAGCTTTGCCTAGAGAGTGAATTACCTGTTTGAGATCTTCAATCAGGCTGTCTTTGAATAAATAGCCCGATGCACCAGCCTGTAATGCTTGAGCCAGATAATTTTGATTTTTGTGACTCGTTAGCACAATTACCCTGGTGTCAGGCATATATTTACAGATGTGCTTGGTAGCGATAATGCCATTCATTTTAGGCATCTCAATATCAATCAAAACGATGTCTGGCTGCAATTTTTTTACCTGAGCGATCGCGCTTTGTCCATCTTGAGCTGTCCCTACAATCTCTATTTCGGGTTCATGTTTTAAAATTTCCTTGATGCCTTCTAAGATTAAGCATTGATCGTCTGCAAGCAAAATTTTGATCATCATAAAATTTATCTACTCTACAAGGGAGTAATTCAGCGACTAAAAATAACGGATAAATTGTTGGCAGGCATATCAGTAACTTGCTGTAGTCTTAGATTTTGTGCCGCTGCTGCTTCGATCACTGCTTCTAAATCTCTCACCCCCCACAGAGAATTGCGATCGCGTAATGAGCGATCAAAACTAGCATTGCTCGGCGCAGTGTGTTCCCCATGGCGTTTATACGGGCCATAAAGATAAAGAATGCCACCTGGAGGTAAAATTTGTCCTGCACCCTCCATCAGTCCTAAACACGCTAGCCAGGGCGATATATGAATCATGTTGATATTAACGATCACGTTAATATTTCGCTCTGCTACCTGTTGTTGCCAATTGTTTTGAGTTACGTCGATCGACAATGGCAAATCTAAATTTTGTACCTGATGTGCATTTTTCCAAGCAACTATGCTTTCTTGAGAGGCAGGATTAGCATCTGAGGGTATCCAGCGACATGATGCTAATTTGGAGGCAAAGTAAACTGCGTGTTCTCCCGTACCACTAGCGACTTCTAAAATGTTACTTGCTGGTAGCAATACCTCTGATAATATTGCCAAAATTGGCTCGCGGTTGCGTTGAGTAGCTGGGGCATATTGTCTAGCATCCATTGGTCAATTATTCTAAGTGAGGAGAAGTAAAGACTAGCTATTTTAAATTAAAAGCGTCAAACTTGGATTATTGATCTTAATTTTAGAAGTTTAGTCGGTCAAGCATCAAATTAATCGACTAGTAATGTTCGGGAATTAAGATAAGAAGATTGAATAGCGAAGGATCGGCGATATGTAGTTTTTTATCCCCATGTTTCTCTTCAAAAGCGAGTTAAATAATCTTGGTATGGCAAAACAGCGTATTTTAATTTGGTATCGCAACGACTTAAGAGTACACGATCTTCTGGCACTAGAGGAGGCGGTACAGCAGGAAGCAGAAATAATTCCAGTTTATTGTTTTGACGATCGCACTTTTGGCGAGACTTCGTTTGGCTTTCCTAAAACAGGTAACTATCGCGCGCAGTTTTTGATCGAAAGCGTCGCCGATTTACGCTCATCGCTACAGAAATTAGGTAGTAATTTGGTGGTACGACGCGGTTTACCTGAAAAGATTTTACCTGCGATCGCCGAACAGCTAAAGGTTGACCGAGTTTGCTATAGTCAAGAAGTGACTTCGGAAGAAACACGAGTTGAGCAAAAGCTTAGCCAAGCCTTATCAGCCAAAAATATCCAGGTTAATAGCTATTGGTCAGCAACTCTTTATTTCCCCGAAGATCTGCCTTTTAAGATCGAGCAAACACCAGAACTATATACAAATTTTCGTAAGCAGGTTGAGCAAAAATCAGCCATCTCCACGGCGATCGCCCCACCCAAGCAGCTACCACCCCTACCTGAAATTGAACTAGGAACAATTCCTACCTTAGCTGATTTAGGTTTATCTACCCCCGAATTTGAGCAGCGAGGAGTATTAAACTTTAAAGGTGGCGAAACTGAAGCGATTAAACGATTGCAAGACTACTTTTGGCAACAAGACTGTCTCAGGAATTACAAACAAACTCGTAATGGGATGCTGGGGGCAAACTATTCCTCTAAGTTTTCGGCTTGGTTGGCTATGGGATGTATTTCACCACGCTATATTAACGATCAGGTAATTGAGTACGAGGCGCAAAGAGTTAAAAATGACTCTACTTACTGGTTGATTTTTGAACTAATCTGGCGTGATTTTTTCCGTTTTATCGTCGCCAAACACGGCGATCGCGTATTTAAAATTGCCGGGATGCAGGGGGTAGAAATTCCCTGGCAAGAAGATTGGCAACGTTTCGATCTTTGGCGAGCGGGCAAAACAGGTTACCCTTTGATTGATGCCAATATGCGAGAAATTGCTGCCACAGGCTTTATGTCCAATCGAGGTAGGCAAAACGTAGCTAGCTTCCTCACAAAAAACCTGGGAATCAACTGGCAAATGGGGGCAGAATGGTTTGAGTCGCTACTGATTGATTACGACGTGTGCAGCAATTGGGGCAACTGGAATTACACCGCTGGGGTAGGTAACGATGCGCGAGGCTTTCGTTATTTTAATATTCCCAAGCAAACTAAAGATTACGATCCTCAAGGAGAATACGTAAAACAGTGGCTACCAGAATTAGCCTCCTTGCCTGGGGATAAAGTTCGAGAACCTTGGAAATTAACTCAAGACGAACAAAAGCGTTATGGGGTGAGAGTCGGCGTTGATTATCCTCATCCAGTCGTCGACTTCTTTAAATCGATTAAGGCTAACGAGAAAGCGTATCAAAGTGCAGTCAAGCTTGTCTGAAATATCTGAAATGTATTTTAGCGGCGATCGCCCACAATTGAGCCAGATACTAATGCTAATAGCTATTAAGCCTGGTTTGAACCACAAATCTTACTGCTGATGGATGGAATATTTGTAAGACGATGCTTATATATAACTAACGCCATGCAGATTTAAAATCATCATCAGAAAAGTTAAATAGACTTTGCTCAATTGCGAATGATTGGGATCAAAACCAAAATTAATGATTCATTTATATCCCATACGTGTCTCATAATTTCCTATTCATCTTTAATCATTCCATAACTTAACTTGGTACGGCTATAAAATCTAAGGCGCTGAGTATCTTTCTGTTAAAGACAGACATTTGAAGACAATTGTTGCTTTATTGTTGCTTTTTTAAATTATTTAAGATCGATGATTGTCAATCAATATCCAATTAATATTCTGATCATTGAGGATTCAGAAGAAGATCAAGAAGTTTATCGTCGGTACTTAAACCAGCAAACACAATTTGATTACCAAATAACCGCAGTAGAATCTGGGTCAAAAGGCTTAGAAAAACTAGAAAAATCTTTACCAGATTTAATCTTGCTCGATTATTTACTGCCTGATTGCAATGGTCTGGAATTTATTGACGAACTACAGTCACAAAAAAGCCAAATTCCCCCGATTATTATGTTAACAGGTCAGGGAAGTGAAGCTGTAGCAGTCAAGGCAATGAAAAGCGGAGTCAAAGATTATCTAGTTAAAGTAAACTTGACCCGTGATATTTTGATGAATTCGATCGCTGATGTCTTTCAGCAACAACGTTTAAGAAAACTATTAACTAAAAATCAGCAACAGCAACAGCAACAGTTGATTGCCGAAACTGCCTTAAGAATTCGCCAGTCGCTCAATTTACCCCAAATCCTCGATACTGCCGTTAATGAAGTCAGGCTATTGCTCGAATGCGATCGCGTGGTGATTTATCGTTTTGCTCCAGATATGAGTGGCAAGATTGTGGCTGAATCGGTTAAATTAGGGAAAAAAAAGGCATTAGATGCCAAGATTAGCGATACTTGCTTTCAAAATGGTGGTGCAAGCCCATATAAACTCGGAAAAACTCTGGCAATCAATAATATCTATCGAGCTGGGTTTACTAGTTGCCATCTTCAGCTGCTAGAGGCATGGCAAGTTAAAGCTCATATTGTAGTACCGATTTTGCTGGCCCCTACTTCAGCCAAATCCGATTATTTCCTGTGGGGATTATTAATTGCGCATCAGTGCGATCGCATTCGCCAGTGGAAACCAGATGAAGTTGATTTGTTAGATAAGTTAGCAGTGCAGCTATCGCTAGCAATTCAACAAGCAGAATTAATTGCTAATTTGCAGAACGAGTTAGAAACAAGAAACAAGCTAGAGTCACAGTTAGCACGTCTGGTTAGAGTATTAGAAGGCTCAGAGGATTATATCGGGTTGGCTAATGTGACAGGAAAGATAATCTGGAATAATCCCCGCCTGAAAGAAATTGTCGGCATTACCGAAGATAATGATTTAACTAAGCTATCGGTGAGTGACTACCATCCTACCTGGGCGTTAAACGTCGTTCAAAATGAAGGAATTCCTACCGCCATGACTCGCGGCACTTGGATTGGCAAAACTGCCTTGTTGACGAGAGAGGGCAAGGAAATACCAGTTTCTCAACTAATCATTGCTCATCAATCCCCCCAAGGTGATGTAGAGTATATATCTACCGTCATGCGAGATCTCAGCGAGCAAATAGAGTCAGAAAAATTTCTCAGAGCAAGAGCTGATGAGCTAAAGTGGGTTAATCGAGAGCTGGTGAAAACCGCATCTCTGCTCAAAAAACGCAACCAGGAATTAGATCATTTTGCCTATGTTACCTCTCACGATCTCAAAGCACCATTGAGAGCGATCGCCAATTTAGCTACTTGGTTAGGAGAAGATCTAGAGGGCATCATACCAGAAGAAAGCCAGCTTCATCTTCAATTGATGCAGTCGCGGGTTGAGCGCCTAGAAGGTCTAATTCAAGGATTATTAGACTATTCGCGGGTTGGCAGAAGCGATCGCTCCTTTGTAACAGTCGAGGTTAAAGACTTACTTATCGAAGCGATCGATTCCTTATCCCCTCCTGCGGGCATCGAAATTGCGATCGCTCCTAATCTACCCACTCTCAGAACGGATATCGTCTCTTTGCGACAGGTGTTTGTGAACCTAATTGATAATGCCATCAAATATCATCACCAAGATCAAGGCAAAATTGAGATTTCAGTTCAAGAGCAAGATAATTGTTACGAGTTTGCTGTCAGCGATGATGGACCTGGTATTGAACCCATACATCATCAACGAATTTTTCAAATTTTTCAGACTTTACAACCCAGAGATACCTTTGAAAGCACGGGCATTGGTTTGTCAATTGTCAAAAAGATTTTAGAAGAACGAGGTAACTTGATCCGAGTTGAGTCCGAACTAGGTCAAGGAGCAACTTTTTACTTTACCTGGGACAAGTAAGCCAAGAGACAAGAAGTCAGAAGTTATTTGTATTTCATATTAAAAACCTCGCGATGATCTTTGAGCAGAACCTGAAGCTACTTTGTTGATTACATTTTCGGGATGAGTTTGTAATATTACGATCCCAGGGCCGCTTAATTTCGCTAAGATAAGTCCCTCCCCGCCGAATATCGAAGTGAATATGCCGCCAGCTGATTTAATCTCATATTTCACCGAATCGGCAAAACCAACAATGCACCCAGTATCAACATTCAAGCTTTCCCCTGCATTAAGATTAATTGCTTTGAGATCCCCGCCTGCCGTAATAAAAACCCGACCCTTGCCCGTGAATTTCTGAAAAATAATTCCTTCTCCACCCAGAAAGCCACTTAACCCCAAATTTATGATTACATCTAGCCTTACAGTTGGGTCTGAAGCTAACCAGGCGCCTCTTTGGGCTATCAAGCTATAGTTGAGAGACACTTCTACTTCTTCAATCGTGCTTTCATACGGGCTAGCAAAAGCGATTCGACCAGGTTTACTGCCATTGTTTATCCAGAGGACTTGAAACAACTTTTCTTTGGTAACTAGCTTTTTGACAGCGGACATGATGCCACCCGTAGTAGTTTTAGCTTCAATAAAGCCATCACTGTAACAAAATGCGCCAGCTTCTGCATAAATAGACTCTCCAGGTTGGAGAGTTATTTCTACGCTTTTATTGTTGTCGGTATAGGTAGTCATTTAATACTTAATTTATAGGTGATTCTACGACATCAATAACTAACCAAAAACTTAATCTTAAAGCTTTTTTTTACATCAATCAAACTACTATCAGCTTCCTGGGCTTAGGTTTAATGTTCCTGCTGCCTACCAGACTAAATCTGGGACAAGTGACATCATTCTCAGCTGCAAATAAGAAAATACTATATATTAAGGTTAATAGAGCAACAATACTTCTGTAACTTCTGACTCCTGACTTTTGATGTTACGTTGTACCCTTGTGGTATACCCTTGTGGTACTCCTGACTCCTGACTTTTGACTTCTGACTCCTAACTTAAATATGGCTGCTTTGATTTCGGTTTTCCTGGCAATTGCACTATCTCTACTGATTACTCGTATTGCTACAGAAGCTCTAACCTTGACAGGCTTATCGCGAACATCAGCTAGATTTCAAGCACGTTCTGCTTTTACTGGTACGGGATTTGCCACAGCTGAATCTGAGGCAATAGTCAAGCATCCCTTAAGACGGCGCATCATCATGTGGCTGATGTTTTTAGGTAACGCAGGTTTTATTACCGTTATTTCTTCTTTGGTTCTTACCTTTGTCTCTACTTCTTCGACTGGAGACGGACTATTTCGGTTACTCTACCTTTTAATAGGCATTGGAATCCTGTGGCTATTGGCTACCAATCGCGCTTTTAATCGTATCCTGACTCGTTTAGTCAGAAAAGGGTTACATCGCTGGACGGATTTAGATTTAAGAGACTATGCTCACTTGCTACATCTCAAAGGAAAATATCAGGTAACCGAAATAGAAGTCAATGATGGTAATTGGCTGGCGAATAAACAACTCAAACAGTTACGGCTGGCGGATGAAGGAATAGCTGTCTTGGGTATTGAAAGACGCGATCGCATTTATATCGGCGCACCCTATGGCGATACCTGTATTTATCCTGGCGATACTTTAATTGTTTATGGTCGCAAAGCAGCCTTGGTCGAGTTAGATGCACGCCCTGAGGGCATCGAGGGAGAACAAGCTCATCAACAGGCGATCGCGATTCAAAAACAAATTGAACAAAACCAAAGTAAATCAGATGCTGATCGGACAAAACGTCAGCCGATAATTAATCGCCACCAATAGTTATGAATTGAAACCTGGTTGGTTTTGATAGTTCATGGCTATTTCTTTAGTCAGATAGTGATTAAATAAATCTGATGATAGATAGTATTTTGTTAATCTAATTATCTAAACTAATTACATTACCTGATTTTTTTTAACTCCTTTTAATATTATGAAAACTTTGCCAGGGAAACCGATTTCCTTCTGGCTAGATTCTACTGGTCAAACATCTTTTCCGCAAATGGAAAACGTGACTGTAGATGTAGCGATTATCGGTGCAGGAATCACAGGTATTACCGCAGCCTATCTACTCAAAAAAGCGGGCAAGACTGTCGCTTTAATCGAAGCACAGCAGATAGCAGCTAGTGCCAGTGGACACACCACCGCTAAAGTTACTTCTCTACATCAGTTAATCTATGCAGATTTAATCGACAAAATTGGGGAAGAGCAAGCCAGACTCTATGGCGAGTCAAATCAGGCTGGGGTAGAGTTTGTAGCAGCTACTGTCGAACAGGAAGGAATCGACTGCGATTTTCAACGTAATGATACTTATAGCTTTGCCGAGAGTAAAGACAATCTGCCTCAAATTCAAGAAGAGTACGATGCAGCAGTTAAGCTTGGTTTGCCAGCCGAATTAGTTACTGAAACTACTCTCCCTTTTGAAATTGCTGGGGCATTAAAATTTAGCAACCAAGCCCAGTTTCATGTCCGTAAATATCTTTTACACTTAGTTAACACTATTCCTGGTGACGGTAGCTATGTGTTTCAAGATAGCCGTGTCCAAACTGTCGAAGAAGGTACACTCTGTACTGTATTTGCTAACAATACTACTCTACAAGCTAGTGATGTACTGTTAACTACCCAACTGCCAATTATGGATCAGGGGTTATTCTTTGCCAAGACATATCCACAACGTTCCTACATTATTGGGGCTAAAATTAATTCCCAAAAAGCCCCAGCTGGAATGTATATTGGTGTCGGCAAAAACTATCACTCCATTCGTACAACCCCCACAGATGATGGTGATTTACTGCTATTGATTGGTGGTGGTGGTCACAAAGTAGCTGCTAAAACCAATACAGAAGAGTCTTACGCAGAATTAGAACGCTACGCACATTCTCATTTTGGTATCGACCAGATTGACTATCGTTGGTCAAGTCAAGATTATAAGTCTTTTGATCGACTTCCATATATTGGCAAATTGACTCCAGCTAACGATCGCATTTATGTGGCAACAGGCTTTAGCCTCTGGGGGATGAGTCAGGGAACAATGGCGGGAATGCTATTATCTGACTTGGTTTTAGGCAAAGAAAACCCCTGGGCAGAACTATACGACTCTTTGCGGGCGACTCCTTTTCTCACCCAAGAATCAATTAAAAATAATCTAGATGTGGGAATCCACTGGGTAGGAGACAGGCTCAAAGGCATTCAAAACTGGTCTACCGATAATGTTCAACCAGGAGAAGGTAAAGTAATTACCCTCAAGGGTGAGAAAGTTGGGGTTTATAAAGATGAAGCAGGAAGAGTAACTGCGGTTAATGCTACCTGTCCTCATTTAGCCTGTATTGTTCAATGGAACAGTGCCGAAAAGAGTTGGGATTGTCCCTGTCACGGTGGACGTTTCACCTGCGATGGCAAGGTAATTCAAGGCCCTCCTGTTAAAGATTTGGAACAAAAAGCAGTCTAAAGCGGTAATTAAAAGTGATCGCTGCTTTAGCTAAATTATTTAATCGATTTATTCCTAGAGGTTCAAACATGAAAATAAGCAACAAATTTCAACAATTGAAGCTAGACAGAATTATTATTGGCTTTTTGTTGGGAGTCATTCTCTTAGTTACTACCGCCTGTAATAATAAAGAAATAAGCAAAACTTCAAAAGTAGATTATTCAACGGGAAAACAGGAAGTAGGGTTACTTTATTCCAAATCTAAAAAAGTAAAATCATTAGATAGCGTTGATGATTTTATCAGTCCAAAACAGCAACAGGAGTTATTAAATCCCCGTCAAATTCCCACTCCCAAACAACCAGCTATTAATCGTGTCAATCCCGAAAACCAACTATTAGAGAAAACCAAGCAAATGTTCAAGGATGCTAGTAACTTCTAGTTACTTAACTGACTGTCATAAATTCTAACTTTAGATTGAAGCGCCAGTTACCAAATTAGCGAAATATAGTTTTATAGCGATTACGGCTGCATTAATTGAGTGCGATCGCCTACATCCTTCATCCACAAGTATTATGGAACGAGTTAATTCACAGGGTACTATTACGGCAACTACTACCGAGGAAATTATTAATAGTCCTTTGGTAATTAGAAATTTGCAGCAGCATTCTTTACAAGAAGTTTTAGCCGATTATAGTCACAAGCCCAAACTTAAGGAAACTAGTCTAGTTGATCGTGTTGCCGAAGCAGTTGGTTTAACACCAAACATTCAGGTAGAAAAAACGGTAATCATTGATCGCCCCGCTAGTGAACTATATAGTTACTGGCGCAAGTTTACTAATTTACCCAATTTTATGGGACATCTCAAGTCGGTAACCAATAAGAATGAAGCAGGTACAGTAACTCACTGGGTAGCTAATGCACCTTTAGATCTAAGCGTTGAGTGGGATGCGGAAATCATTGCTGATGAACCAGATCGTTTAATCGCCTGGAATGCTTTGGGGAACGCAGACATCGACAACTGTGGTTTCGTGCGTTTTCAACCCGCTACAGGCGATCGCGGTACACAAGTAAAAGTAGTTTTAGAATACCAGCCCCCAGGAGGCGCATTAACTAACGCGATCGCCAAACTTTTTGGCGAATCACCCCAAGAACAAATAGGTGACGAGTTAAATCGCTTTAAACAGTTGATGGAAACTGGTGAAATTGCTACTACCGCTGGGCAACCCAAAGGTTCTAAATAACAGGTCAAATAATTTAGATAAATTAAAGAGGTAACCATGTTGTCATTTTTCTCGCTCAACTTACGCCGAATTGGTGCTGTATTTTTAGCTTCAATTACTTTATGTTTGGGCATCGCATTTAGCGGTAATACTGCCGCGATCGCCGCAGATGCTATTACCCGTGATGTAACCAATCTTAATACAATAGATGAAATAAGCGATACAAACTACGAAACGAATAAAATCCGTCGTCAAGAGGAACAAGCAATGCGTTCTAAGATGGCTGAACCAGACGAAGATAATGAAAGTATTAGTGAAAAGCTTAACCTCAACGAAGGATTACCTCGTAGCACCAAAAAGTTTGTCAAACAGATTACAGGCGACGAACCGATCAACAATGAAACGCACCCTTAAATATTTCTCTAACTAAAGTAGTAGTTATCGACACTTATAACTTTTGAGCGATGAATAAATTGGTGATGCAGAAAAGAATAAAGTGTCGTTTACTAAGAGAAAATAATGAATAAGTACAGACGTTCAGTAGGTTTATTTTACAGTCGTGATGAAGCAGAACGAGCTTTACGCGCACTTAAAGACGACGGTTTTGATATGAACCGAGTCAATGTTATTGCCAAAGATGCTGATCAGGTTACTAAGTCAGCAGGAATGGATACAGCTCAAGATGAAGGCAACAATGCAGCCGAGGGTGCAGGTGCAGGTGCAACTACTGGAACTGTCTTAGGCGGTATCGGTGGTTTGCTAGTAGGCTTGGGTACTCTAGCTATTCCTGGCGTTGGTCCGATTATTGTCGCTGGCGAAGCAGCAACAGCGATCGCGACAACCTTAGCGGGTGCAGGTGTCGGTGCAGCAGCAGGCGGTATTATTGGTGGTTTAGTAGGCTTGGGTATTCCCGAAGAGCAAGCCAAAATCTATAGCGATCGCGTTGGTAGCGGTAGTTATTTAATCATGGTCAATGGTACGGATAACGATATTAGCCGTGCCGAGAGAATTTTACGCGATAACGGTATCGAAGATTACAACGTATACGATGCTAACGATATTGACGACGATGCTTATAACCGCACCTCTGGTATTAATCGCTCTGGAGTAGTTAATACAAATTCCGCTATGAACACTACTATGGGTGGTTCGACAGTGGCTGGCGAACCTCTGACAACTGCAAGCGATCGCCGAGAAATCCACGAACCAACAATTAAAAACGATCGCCCTGTAACTAATAATGATGCAGATGTAATTATAGTCGAACCGAGAGACAGAGACAAAATCTAGTCAGATCTAATTAATGAAAATTGGTCGTTTAGCTACTGTTAACTAGAAGAGTAAATTTAAGGCATAGCAGCAATTGCATTTTATTTTAGGAGGCAAAAATTTCCCTTAGATTAGCAGTTGCTGCTATTTACCAAAATCCTAATCCCCAAATTGCTTAACCAAAGCTGGATATCGCTTTCTACACCGAAAAACCAGTTGTAAAAATCAAAATTGGTTAGTTATTTTAGGTTTGGCATTTTTCTCGATAATTAAATTCGAGCAATCGATCAGGTCGCCGCAAAGATTACAAGCAATACCGAAGACACTCTTACTACACATTTAAAACAAAACTAATTATGAAAGCTGTATGTTGGCACGGCGCACATGATGTCAGAGTTGAAACTGTACCCGATCCTCAGATTCTCAATCCCCGTGATGCCATTATCAAAGTAACCTCTACTGCTATTTGCGGTTCGGACTTGCATCTATACGAAGGCAATATCCCTACCATGGAATCAGGAGATATTCTTGGTCACGAATTTATGGGAGAAGTAGTTGAAACTGGCAAAGAAGTAAAAAATCTCCAAAAAGGCGATCGCGTGGTTATCCCTTTTACTATCTCTTGTGGTGGCTGCTTCTTTTGTCAAAAAGACTTATGGTCGCTATGCGATAATTCTAATCCTAATGCTTGGATGGCAGAGAAACTTTATGGACATTCCCCAGCTGGTCTTTATGGTTATTCCCACTTACTAGGTGGTTATGCAGGAGGACAGGCTGAATATGTCCGTGTTCCCTATGCTGATGTCGGTCCGTTGAAAGTACCTGATGGTTTAGAAGACGACAAGGTTTTATTTCTAACCGACATCTTTCCCACTGGCTATATGGCAGCGGAAAATGCCGATATCGAATCAGGAGACACCGTGGCCGTCTGGGGATGTGGTCCAGTTGGTCAGTTTGCGATCGCGAGTGCCTATATGTTGGGTGCAGCCAGAGTAATTGCCATTGATCGCTTTCCCGAAAGGTTAAAGATGGCTAAAGAACAGGGAAATGCTGAAGTAATTAACTACGAAGAAATAGACCCAGGAGAAGCGTTAAAAGAAATGACGGGGGGCAGAGGTCCAGATCGCTGTATTGATGCGGTAGGCATGGAAGCCCACGGCACAGATGCAATGGCTGCCTACGATCAGGTCAAACAGGGAGTTAAGTTAGAAACAGGCAGACCTACGGCACTCAGACAGGCAATTGTCGCTTGTCGTAAAGGGGGAACAGTCTCTATTCCTGGGGTGTATGGTGGCTTTGTCGATAAAGTACCTCTAGGGGCAGTTGTTAATAAAGCTCTCACCTTGCGATCGGGACAAACCCACGTTCAAAAGTATCTCCAGCCTCTACTTGAGCGGATCCAACAGGGAGAAATTGATCCTTCTTTTGTTATTTCCCATCATCTGAGTATCGATGATGCACCTAAAGGCTACAAAATGTTCCGCAACAAAGAAGATAACTGCACCAAAGTAGTTCTGAAACCTTAAATAAGTAGGGAAGCAGAGACACTATCAATCTCAGCTTCCAACAATCTATTTCCCAAGTCTGAGACTAGATCTAACTGTTAGCTGAGATATTAATTTAAGCGATTTGCCAAACTAACAACAAGAGCAAATAAATCTCCAAATTAGTCTAATGGTCTAAGGAGAAATGTTCCTCTTGCCAAACTTGGGAGGATAGGAGTCTGGACAACCACTATTTCCTACCCAAGCTAACTCGCGCGTTTACGGTTAAACCGCACCAAGGCTTTTGCGCCGTAAGACGACGCAGGGTCGCTCGTCAAGATACCTCGATCTCAAAGAGAATTATATGTTTTATCACAAAAAAAGGCTACAGTATTTCACCAAACCAGAAAAATCCGATCCAATTTTGGCAAAAAAAATGCAGGAATTAATCGGTGGTCCTTTTGGGGAAATGACCGTTATGATGCAGTATTTCTTCCAAGGCTGGAACTGTCGTGGTCCTGCTAAATACAAAGACATGATGCTCGATATTGCCACCGAAGAAATCGGACATATCGAAATGTTAGCAACTACCATGGCCTACTTGTTAGACAATGCGCCAGTAGAACAGCAAGAAGAAGCCGTCAAAGATCCAATCATGCAGGGGGTTATGGGTGGCATGAAAGCCGAAGATATTATCATGTCTAGCATGAATCCCCAACACGCTACTGTTACAGGTGGTGGTGCGCTACCTGCTGATAGTGTGGGCTATCCCTGGAATGGTCGCTATGTCATTGCTTCGGGTAACCTAATGGCTGATTTCTTTTCTAACGTTCAGGCAGAAGCCCAAGGACGATTACAGGCAGTCAGAATATACGAAATGGCAAACGATCCTGGAGTAAAAGATACTTTAGCCTACATGATTGCCCGCGATACCATGCACCAAAATCAATGGTTAGCGGCGATCGAAGAATTAAAAGCTGATGGTTTAGAAGATTTACCTGTTCCTAGTTCCTTTCCGCAAGAGCAAGAAAAACAACACGCATCCTATCAATTCTGGAACTTATCGGAAGGAACAGAAAGCAAAGAAGGGCGTTGGGCAAAAGGAACAGCCCCCGATGGCAAAGGAGAATTTGAATATCTCGAAAATCCGCAAGGGGAGTCGGAAATGCCCGATCCTCCAGCACCCGATCCCAGATTTCACAGTACAGGAAAACAGCTAAACAGCCTTTAGCTTTCCTGCTTAAAAAGCATTATTTAGAGCGACTTGCGCCTTAAAAAAAGGGAGTCGCTCGTCAAATTCAAAATTGAACCAACAATTTAGTCACAAATACAATAGAGGTAAAAATCATGCAACGTAACTGCGCTTTAGCTTTAGGTATTATTTTTCTCTTGTTAGGCATAGCTGGCTTTGTTCCAGGCTTTGTTTCTCTGCCACCTGAAGGCTTTGATGCTGGTGGTATTAGCTTAAACGCTGATAGCTTTTATGCCAAAGGATTTGGGTTTCTCTTTGGTGCATTTCCCACTAATTTGATGCACAATATCGTTCATCTTTTAGTCGGAATTTTAGGGATTGCCGCAGCCAGTACTGGAAAAGCGAAGCTTTACAATCGTGGTTTTGCGATTAGCTATGCTTTGATTGCCGTTATGGGTGTACTACCATTTTCTAGAACAACTTTTGGCTTGATGCCTATTTTTGGAAACAACGTTTGGTTTAATGGTTTGTCAGCTGCGATCGCAGGTTACTATGGCTTTCTTGTCGATAAACCAGCAACTTCAACAGACCAAATTAATGCTTAGTAAAAGCATTATGCACTTTTGAGCAAACTAAGCTCAGACTATGATTAAAATGCACTCGCCGTTGGGCGGACGATAACTTCGTTGACATCGACATCATCTGACTGAGAGACGGCATATAAAACAGCACGAGCGATCGCATCTGAAGCTAGTGCTGTTTTGCGCAACTCTTGTAAGAAACTTTTTGCAGAATCGTCCGTAATATCAGAGCCCAGTTCGGTTTTCACTACACCTGGAGAGATAGTGGTCACGCGAATATTCGATGATTCTTGACGTAGACCATCAGAAATCGCCCAAACGGCATATTTGGTAGCGCAATAGACCGCTGCGGTTGGTGATACCCCGTGTGCGCCAATCGAAGCGGTATTGATAAAGTGTCCGCCACCTTGCGCTTCCATAATCGGCAGACCTGCTGCAATTCCGTTTAATACACCGTTGATGTTAACGTTAATTGTGTTTTCCCATTCTTCGACTTTCAAGGCATTCATCGGGGATAAAGGCATTACCCCTGCATTGTTAAAGATAACATCGACGCGACTAAACTTATCTTTGGCAAACTGAACAAAAGCTTTTACGTCTTCGCGATTGGTGACATCTACCGCTTTAAATTCTGCTGTGCCGCCTTCACTAACAATCTCCTCAACAGTCTTTTCTAGCTTTTCGGTGCGCCGTGCGCCCAAAATAACCTTTGCACCGTTTTGAGCTAGTAACTTCGAGGTCGCTTCACCGATGCCACTGCTAGCTCCTGTGATGGCAATAACTTTGTTTTCTACGTTTAACATGATAATTTTGCTTATTGTTTTCGTTGATTGGAATTAAAGAAACATACCGCTAGAGACTTCAATTCTCTGGGCATTTACCCAGCGGTTATCTTCCGAGAGTAAGGAAGTGATCGCACCACCGACGTCATCTGGCACTCCCACGCGATCCAAGGCAGTTTGTGAAGCAATAAAATTATTAATCTCCTGGTTGTCACGCACTACACCACCACCGAAATCCGTTTCAATCGCTCCAGGGGCAATTGTATTGACCGCGATTTGTCTCGCTCCCAATTCCTTTGCCAGATATCGGGTCAACACCTCTATTGCTCCCTTCATAGTTGCATAAGCAGCATATCCTGGTAGGCAAAAACGAGCCAAACCAGATGAAATATTAACGATCCGTCCACCATCTTGGATCACTGGCAGAAGTTTTTGGGTGAGAAAGAAAACGCCCTTTAGCTGAATATTCATCAAGCGATCAAAGTCTGCTTCGGTCGTCTCGGCAAAGGGTTTATTAATGCCAATCCCAGCATTATTGACCAAGAAATCAAATTGTTCCCTTTGCCAGTTATTTTGAAGCGATCGCTTGAGCTGTGCTACAAATCCAGCAAAAGTTTTTGTGTCGGCAGTATCTAGTTGTAGGGCAACGGCTTTACCGCCCATTGCTTCAATTTCAAAGACAACGGATTTTGCTTCTGCCTCACTGCTGCGATACGTCACGATCATATCAACCCCTTTTTTTGCTAATGCCAAAGCGGTATTTTTGCCTAGCCCGCGACTCGATCCAGTTACTAGAGCGATTTTTGTGGTGTTGTTCACATTTATCATTGTTTGATACTTTCTTGTTTTTTTAGTTTGAATTTATTCTAGGTTTGAAAAAAGCTTATTTAAATACACAAACTTCGCAAATGATTGCCTAATTCTCTCAAATATGACGTTGACTAAAAAGATTGTTTTCTACAATGAGCATAGAAAAAGAGTTGAACTTACCAAGAATCAGACACAATGCTAGAAACGTTAAGCCACAAAACAACTATAGATAAATGTCAAGAGCTAGCAGTATTAGTCTCTCAACACACTGTTGGTAGAGGCGATGGTATTCATGCCACAGAAATAGATGGACTTGAGTTTATTCGCCAATCCAATGCTCTGACTCCAATGGCAGGTGTTAGCGAACCGACTCTAGCCATTGTTGTTCAAGGTCAAAAAAAAGTACTGCTAAACGAGGAGACTTATCATTATGGCATGGCTCAGTATTTAGTTATTTCAGTCGATTTGCCCCTTTGCGGATTTGCGGTAGAGGCGACACCAGAGATACCGTATTTAGGATTTAATAGGATTTAAGCTGAATTTAGATCCTATTCAGCTCTGTGACATTATTACTCAAACTCGCCCAGCCATGGGGAAGCAAGATAACTCGGTTAAAGGCTGGTTTATCAGCGATGCCACTCCACCGTTACTTGATTGTGCCATCAGACTGACTCGACTTTTGGCTGCACCGCAGGATATTGCTTTTTTGGCACCAATGATCGCTCGCGAAATTTACTACCGCCTGTTGATGGGTGAACAAGGAAAAGCCGTTCGCCAAATTGCGACATCTGGCAGTAATATGCAACGCATTGCTGAGGCAATCAAATTAATTAAGGCTGATTTTACCAAACCAATGCAGATTGAAAATCTTGCCGAACACGCCAATATGTCTCCTGCCTCTTTTTATCGTCACTTTAAGGCAGTTACTTCTATGAGTCCGCTGCAATACCAAAAGCAACTAAGACTATTAAATGCTCGCCATTTAATGCTTGCTGAGAATGTTGATGCAGCTAGTACTGCCTATCAAGTGGGCTATGAAAGTCCCTCACAGTTTAGTCGTGAATATTCTCGTATGTTTGGCGCTCCACCAATTCAGGATATTGAACGTTTGCGGATCGCTCAAATTTAACTGCTGCGAGGTAGCCATAAGCTATAGGCTATTAAAGCTAAAGGTTTCGTCTTTTAAAATTTAATCAAATTTGATAGCTAATGCGATCGCCTTTCTTGATTTTTAACTCTTTAGATAGAAGCACTAACGCAACCTTTATAGCGACAATTTTCATTAGGTTCAATTATCAAATAAGGAGAAGGAATATTACTAGTCAACTTTTTCCTAAGCTAGCTTCAACTCAAATATCACTGGATGCGATCGCCAAGGAAACATCTAAAATTGCTGATTTTGCAGCAGCTAATGCAGATTCCCTAGATAAACAAGGTATTTTTCCTGTCGCAGAATTTCAGCAGATAGCAGCAGCCGGCTTATTGACTGCACCTTTAAGCCGACGCTTGGGTGGACTGGGGTTAGGCTTTGAAACTGGTCATACTCAGGAGTTGTTAATGCTTCTCCAAGAAATTGGACGAGGTAATTTAGTTGTCGGACGGATTTATGAAGGTCATGTTAATGCCCTGCAACTAATTCAAACCTTTGCTACACCAGAGCAAATAGAAGCCTATGCTGCCGATGCTAGACAGCATAAAATATTTGGAGTCTGGAATGCCGAAGCAGCAGATGGAGTAAATATTATTCCTCAAAAAAATGGCAAATATCGACTAGAAGGTAGTAAAACTTTTTGTACTGGCTGTGGTTATGTAGAGCGTCCTTTTGTTAACGGCAAGTTACCCGATGGCAGTTGGCAAATGTGTATTGTGCCGATGGATGAAGTTGAAACAACGGTGGACTCTGACTGGTGGCAACCTTCAGGAATGCGGGCTACAGTTAGCTACAAAGTAGACTTTACAGGGGTAGAAATCGAACAGCAGTCTTTGATTGCTCAACCTGGAGACTATTTTCGTCAACCTTGGTTGAGTGCTGGGGTAATTCGCTTTGCTGCGGTACAGCTTGGCGGTGCTGAAGCTTTATTTAATGCGACTCGTCAATATCTCCAGAGGCAAAATCGTTGTGAACATCCTCATCAGCAAGAACGTTTGGGCAAAATGGCGATCGCGATTGAAAGTGGCAGGCTGTGGCTGCAAGGTGCTGCGCGGGTAGTCGATGATTATGCCCCCGTATTTGGTGGTTATCCCGAAGATAACCCAGAACAAGCCCCAAAATTAGTCGCTTATGCCAACATGGTGCGCACGGCGATCGAACAAATATGTTTGGATACAATTCAGTTAAGTCAACGCTCTATTGGTACTCTAGGTTTACTGCCACCTGAACCCATGGAACGTCTAATTAGAGATTTGAGTTTATATCTGCGTCAACCTGCTTTTGATGCAGCTATTACTAATGTTGGAAAATACGTTCTGGCAGAAACGGCGAATGCTAATGAAATTTGGTCATTGTAGGAGCGAACAGCCGTTCGCCCCTAACAGAAAATCAATTGCTTTGTCGAAGAACCCAATTTAGATAATCAAGTATGGCAAAATCGTAACGTTCTTGATATCGTTCTTCTTTAGCATCTAATTCTCCATTCTCGATCCGATCTTCAAGGTTTTGAACTGCATCTTGAAATACGTCGTGTAATCTCTGAACCTGCTGTTTGGGCAAAGTAATCATTATTTCAGAATCAAAAAACTCTAATAACTCAGGCGAATTTTTTTCTAAACTCATTACTTTTGTTCCTCAATAACAATTAAATAACTCAATTTTATTCTATAACCATCTTTTCATAGGTGATTTATATGACTAATACAGTCAATCGATCGCTTTTTAACTCCCCAGAGTCTTTACCACTGCTAAACATTAAAATTCTGGTTAAGCAAAATTCTTCTGCTTTAATAGTCGCCCCCCATCCCGATGATGAGACTCTCGGCTGTGGTGGAGCGATCGCTTTACTACGTCAACTAAATGTACCAGTCACGGTAGCAGTGGTAAGTGATGGTACAAAATCTCATCCTAACTCTTTGACCTATCCATCTCCAGCCCTCAAGAAATTACGAGAACAAGAAAGTTTAGCTGCTTTAGCTATTTTGGGAGTTGCACCAGAAGTAGTTACTTTTTTGGCTATGCCAGATGGTGAGGTATATATTAGCAGTGAATCAGAAAAAGCGATCGCGTCTATCCGCCATTACCTAACTAATTTAGCACCGTCGCTAATTTTTCTACCTTGGCGAAAAGATCCGCATCCAGATCATCGCGCTAGTTGGCAATTATTTACTACAGCTATGGGTAATTTAACTAATCCCCCGCGCCTAATTGAATATCCAATTTGGGATTGGGACACCAAACAAAGAGGTGATTTTAGCGACTCAGTTAAGGCTTGGCGATTGGATATTAGTAGCGTCCTTGAATTGAAACGACAGGCGATCGCTCAATATCGTTCCCAAATCAGTGATTTAATTGATGACGATCCTCAAGGATTTCGACTTACGCCGCAAATGCTGCAAAATTTTACTCAACCTTGGGAAATATATTTAGAAGTTAAATGAACCAACCAAAAAATTCTTTACCGCCCAGTTATTTTGAAACTATGTATCGAGCAAATCCCGATCCTTGGGATTTTGAAACTAGCGAGTATGAAGCCCAAAAATACCAAACAACCATTGCTACTTTACCAACGTCTAGTTACACTAACGCTTTAGAAATAGGTGGTTCGATTGGCGTACTAACTGCTTTATTGGCTCAACGCTGTAACTCGCTACTTTCGATTGATGTTTCCCCAACAGCCCAACAAAAGGCGATCGCTCGTTGTCAAGATTTACCTCAGGTGCGGTTTAAGCTTGCCCAAGTACCTCAAGCTTACCCAGATGAGATGTTCGATCTAACTTTGCTGTCAGAAGTTGGCTACTACTTAAGTTGGGACGACCTAAAAAAAACTCAACAACTAATTATCAACCATCTCCAAATAGGAGGACATCTGCTGTTAGTTCACTGGACACTATATGCTAAAGATTATCCCCTGACAGGCGATGAAGTTCACGATTCTTTTTTACAGCTTAGTGATACTCATTTAAAACATTTACAAGGACTTCGGCAAGAGCGATATCGGCTCGATTTGTTTGAGCGCATCTAGGGATAAATATTTATCTGGTTCTAAGGTTGAATAGTTACTCAGAAAAGAAACACGATTAATGATGGCTTGTAGGTCGGCAATTGCTTTTTGAATCGTTACTTTTTGCCAATTGCGATCCAAATCATGATTGTCTTGCTGAGCTTGCCCAATTCGCTCTACTAGCAACCCAAAAGTCGGCGATCGCAAGATCGTTTCTGCCAGTAGCTCACTGCTTAGAGCCAATTTTTGAGCAATAACTGCCAGCTCGACTGGAACATTCCCTTGTTGCATATTTTGCCACAGATAGCGCAACCAACGACGCAGACAAAAACGTAGTTTAACCGATTTGGCAGGCTCAACTAATATTGGCTGGTGTTTTTGCGCCATCACGTTTAACTGAGATAATCGATCGCCAAGTCCTGCTTCAGCTCTTCCTATTGTTCTTGCACTGGTAATTACCCTAACCGTCGGACTATGGCGAAAACGAGCATCAACTCGCTTTATTGCATCATAGAGAGCAACATCTTCTGAAGAGCGCAAAGGTGGTAGTCCGCCAACTTTATCGTACATCTGGGCTGTTACAGCCAAGCTAGCACCGTAATGATGATGATGTCGCGGCAGTGACTCAAAATCGGGATCTAAATAAGTCTCTAGCTGAGAAGTTAAATAGCCATAACGTAGGTGTCGTAGATAATATAATCTAGTGTTTTTATCTAGCTTGCTTCTTTCTCTACTATTAGTAATAATACGACCACCAACAGCATCTGCGCCATTGTTTATTTCAGCTAAAGTAGCCGCAATCCAGGTAGAAGAAACTCTTGTATCTCCGTCGGTAGATGCGATTACACCGAAATTTTGTCCGATGGCTTTAAATCTTCTATAGGCTTCATCCATCAAAATCTTGCGTACCCAGCCAATATGAGCGCGATCGCTATTTAAAGTCATCTCCACAACATGAAGGATTAAATCAGGCTGAGTTTGAGCAAAACGTCTCGCAATTTCGGCTGAATTATCTGTACAGTTATTCGCCAAAACAATAATTTCGTAGCAATTTTTGTCTAACGCTTGACCTTTTAGATCGGTTTGATTGGTTAAAGCTAAAAGCGTTGCCTTCAAATTGAACGCTTCATTACGCACGGGAACAATTACGCAAACTTTGCAGCTTGTTAAGGGCGATTGGCTGACCAATGGTTTTAATTGGACATCATCGTTGATTTGCCCAACTTTTACCGCAGGTCGATTGACCGAAGTAATTTGCAACATCAAATTGTTTAAAGATGTAAATATTATGTAGTGAGGTATTTATATCTTTGCCAATTTATACCTTGCTTTGGTTCTTCATAAAGATGGAATTTAATCTTCTGATGAGGGCAAAAATACTCTGCAAATAAGTAGATGTTTTTGAAGTCTTTTTAGTTTTATCTACCAAACGTCAGGACTTGGGTTGACAAAGCCTCGCACCTATTGGACAGCTTTTAGCTAACAATCACCACCAATTGTGATTTAAACCATATTTTTGCTGCTTTGAGGGCTTTATCTTAAAAGATGTTTAATGGTTAACGCCAGAACCACCAAATGCGTTTGCTCAAGCCTCAACTTTCCAAACCACCATCTAAGTAGTATAATAGTACTAGTTAAAAACGATTTAAAAACAATGATTAATTATGAGTAACTATCAAGATTTTGGATTTAACAGCGACGAGTTTCAAGGGGAAATAACCACTGTCCCCTATTGTCAATTTCTCAACAGCGGAGTGGAACATGGTCGGGAAACCCGACCGTTTCCTCCGCTCAATGCCAGCAGCCAAAAATATGGCATTGCGATTACCCCGTCTAATGCCGAACTGGCAGGATTTAAACCTGTCGATAGCTGGAAAGCCGTAGAACACGAATTTAGTGACGGTACCAATGAGATCCTTTTGGTGTCACAGCAGCCTAAACTGTTAGTTTTGAATCGTTCCCAGCCATTGATGAGCGATGGAATCAAAACTATGCCTTATTCCAAGGTTGATTTTGCCGCAGGAGGATACAAAGCATTTAGCTATGTTGTAGTTTGGTTTCTCGATAACCACAATCAGCCTTTATCTGAGCTACCTTTTAGATTAAAATGCTCTGGTTACGCTGGTTTGACTTTTCTCAAAAATTATAGTTACTACAATAATCCTAGTTCTTTTTGTAAGAAGTTCCTCAATGTCTATAAATCCCTGACGGGCGATCGCGCGATCGATAAGAATGATATTTTCTATGCTCATGCAGTTTATCAGCCCGAGTTAGTCAGACAAAAAGCTACTTCAGCTCATAATGGTCAAAGTTCTTTTGCCGTGATGACTAATAGCTTTATTGAACCGACTCCAGCTAATTTTAGCTCGTTAATTATCAAAAATGGGTCACCATTAAGCCATAAAATCAAACAGTTACAAGAGACGACCAAACCTTGGTTAAAATTTGAAGCAGTTGAACCTAAGCTTGAAGAGCAAGAAGAGATAGAAGTATCGACTCAAGCGAGACTTGCCCTTGCGCCTTTCGGCGACGCGGGCTTCCTCGCTCAAAATGGTGTTGAAGCAGGTTTAACTCCTGAACCAGTTAGATTTTAAGCAAAGTAGACAGGCGTAAGTAGGGGCGAACGCCCTAAAAGATTAGCCCGCGCATGACTCGCCCTAAAGGATTAGCTCCTTACGTCGCGTCCTTCGCATCGCGCGTCGCCGTTGGCCCCTACTTGACTATTCAAGCAGTTTATACCCGACGCAAATCAATTGAAATGACTACAGAAAGTAGCATTAAGATATTTAGTAATCAAGAAAAGATCGCAGCCAATTCAATGTAGTCTTAAGCTGGTGATTTAGCTAAAAAATAATCTTGCAAGTATCTAAATGAGTTTAAAACGTATGTCCGTGGGTGTTTCTGGCTTGGATGAAATATTATCAGGAGGTTTAATTGCCGAACAGGCTTATTTAGTTAAAGGTCAACCAGGTAGCGGTAAAACCACTTTAGGGTTTCATTTCCTCCATGCTGGAATCGCTCAGGGAGAGGCGAGCTTATTTATTAGCTTTAGCGAACCAGAAGCTAGAATGCGGCGTAATGCTGAGCTGATCGATATAGATTTATCACAGGTTGAATTTTTAGATTTAAGTCCTACGGCAGATTTTTTTACCGAAAACGAAACCTATGATATTTTTTCCCCAGCCGAAGTAGAGAAAGCTCCGATTACTGAAAAAATTATCGCGACTGTTGAGCAGGTTAAACCCCAGCGAGTCTTTTTAGATGGAATCGATCAGTTTCGCTATTTCACTCAAGACAGCTTTCAGTTTCGTCAGCAATTTCGCTCTTTTATGCGGTTTATGCGCGATCGCGACATAACTTTTATGTTTACTTCTGAGGGGAGCGATCGCCATCCTGATGACGATCTCCAGTTTATGAGCGATGGGGTAATTCAATTGCATACCACTGCGCAAAGACGCAGTATTCAAGTTAACAAATATCGAGGTTCAGGCTTTATTAACGGTTATCACGACTTACAATTGAGCGATCGCGGCATGGAAATATTTCCGCAGCTGATGATGCTCAATTTGCCTAAACCAGAAGTTGAATATAGTCAAGAAACTATTTCTTCTGGTATTCCTGAAATCGACGAACTAATGCACGGTGGGATCGAACGAGGTACGGTGACGATTATTAGTGGACCAAGTGGAGTAGGCAAATCTACCTTGGGAACTCAGTTTATGAAAGAAGCCGCCGGTAGAGGAGAGCGATCAGTTCTTTATGTTTTTGAAGAAGCTCAAGAAACTTTGTTGCATCGTTGCGAAGCAGTTAATATTCCCGCTCGAATCATGAGCGAGCGAGGTACGCTATTAATAGTTGCTGTTGAACCATTGCAATACAGTTCCGACCAGTTTGCCTATATGGTAAAAAAAGAAGTAGAACAAAATAATGCCCGCATTGTGATGATCGACTGACCAAGCTACGAGGTATTTTAAGTGGTTTACCAATGTGGATCAATAAGCAATGAGCATTAATTATTAATTAGCTAGTCGGCGAGAAACCCCACGTCCGTAATCTTTAATTCTTAAGTAATCAAATAGACTACCCCAAACTGATCACAGTTAAAAGATAGTTTTCATGACTTTGCATAGGCAAGACAGAATTTAGCCTCTTAGAAGATATACGCTGAAGTTGCATCTAAGAGGCTGATATAAAACTAGAACTAGTTTCTGCTAGTTAGCCCGAACACTAGAACTAGAGCTTGAGCTACTAGAGCTACTACTAGAACTATTGCTCTGAGTCACGTTTACCGAAACACTTTGTTCGCTCTCAGTTTGGTTATCGGCAGAAGTAAAAACGCTGCTGGTTGCTTCGGCAACCGCTTTGCCATCGGGTGAGACTATCTTTTGCCGCTCAACTCTGTATCTATATTTAGTCATGGTTTAGTTTTGGTTAACAATAATTGGGTAAAATCTATCAAACTTAACTTTTTTATTCAAGCAGTTTCTTGATTAACTGTTTTGTCTCGATCTTTAAGCAAAGCGCGAGATAGTTTGAGCAAAATAGTTGCTTCTTGATCAGACGCTGGATTTAATGAAGCTAACTTATTTACCACAGTGGCTGCCTGTTGTTGTAACCAGAGTGATAGCCTAGAAATAGTTTCAGGTGAATGATCCATTTTAAGGGCTTCTTTGATTAGGCATAAAGCTCCCTCCAGGTTGCCGACTTTCAGGGGAATTTGAGCGCGCTGTAAACACCAGTCGAAGTGAAAAGCGCGAGATTTAGCGGTTATTGCTGCTCGATGCTCACAAGGGAGATAGCTGGCGGAAATATCAATGGCGCGACGATGAGCAGCTCCCGAAGAGCCATTGATATTTTCGGCTACGGTAATACTATTAGCCTGTTCTCGATAATGAACTAAAATTCCAGGTTCGTGCCACCAATCGTAAAAGCTAGCAACCCGTTTATAGAATTCCCAATCGCAAGTATAGGGCAAATCTAGTTTGTAACCACCTAAGTATTCATAAGCAGCCCGTCGAATAACGACTGAAGGTGGGCTAACGGTACAAGACACTCCTATACGTAAGATCCAGTCGGTAACAATACCGCGATAATTTTCTAAATTATGTTTTTGAGTAAAGATAATTTGACGCTCTTGATTAATATTTTCATAGTCGGTGAACGCTGCCCCAACTGTTTCTGGGCAATTTTCTAAACTTGCTCTCAGCCGAGCATAAAATTCTGGCAGAACATAGTCGTCATGATGAAGTAAATGAATCCACTGTCCTTGACAAAGAGTTACTGCCGTATTCCAATTTTCTTGTAATGATACTGTTTCAGGAAATCGATAATACCGAATAATTCCCTTGCCTAAATGCTCAGGAATTTGCCATTGAGGAGGCTGACTGCCGTTATCTAAAACAATAATTTCCATGTCTTCAGCCGTAGTCCACTGAGCCAAAACGCTAGCCAGGCATTCAGGAAAGTATTCGGGGCGATTTAAAACGGGAATTACAACACTCCAAAAAGGTCGATTAGCTTGATCCTTTAATACAGGTGGAATTGCGGGAAATGTGTAGTCGCCAATAACCATCTCGCCTTGAGGAATCTCAGGGATAGTAAACCTTTGGGCAACTGAGGATTCTATAGCTTCATAGTTAGAATTAATCAGCTTTAATCCTGCTTGGAAATTGGCAGTAGCTTGGTTTAAATCTCCTAAATCTTGATATATCTGACCCAAGTTGTAGTAGGCAGAACCGCAATCAGAGTCTGACTGCAAAACATGCTCGTAACAAGCGATCGCCTCCGTTAACTTCCTCTGTTGTTGCAGTGCCAAACCCAAATGATAGTGTGCATCTACCAAATCGGGCTGCATCAAAATTGCCTGGTGATAATAAGTTGCAGCAGTTTGCCAGTCTTGGACTCGATGACGACTTAAGCCTAATTTGTAGTTCAGCTGGGCATAATGAATCTGCTTTTCGCGAGAAAGTTTGTTTTGAGCATAAAGTGCATTACCCCAGTTGACATCAGCTTCGATACATTCTGGCTCAATCTTTAAAGCTTGTTGATAATATGAGGCTGCTGCTGACCACTTACCCTGTTGTTGCAGTACATAGCCTAAGTTATTATAGATAGGTGCGGAATCCGATCGCAGTTTTAATGCCTGTCGATAAGCCTCTTCTGCTGTCTGATATTGACCTTGGCTTTGACGTAAATTACCCAAACTAAACCAAGCTGGTAGAAATTCGGGCTGTACTTCAACCGAGGCACTAAGATATTTTTCTGCTTCTTCTGGGCGATCTATTTTTTGTGCCAACAAGCCTAATCTATACAAAGCTTCAGAATGGTTGGGTTGAGCTGCTATAACCTGGAGATATTCTTTTTGCGCTGCTGATAAAAGGTTGGCTCTTTGATACTGTTCCGCTCGTTGAAAAGCCTGGGCAACATGGGTGTCATCAAATCGTCTTGGTTTGTCAATTACCTGAAACAAAAAATCTTCTAACGCTCTAACTGGTGCCAAATCTCCATAAAGCTTATGTTTATTTAGGGCAATTTGTTGAGCAATATGTCTGCGGTAACTAGCATCCTGACCCAAACGCACCGCAATTTGGATATATTCATCTTTACTTTGTGCGATCGCTTCCTCCACACCAATCATTTTCAGCACTGCCAGGGTATGCCGTCCCCGCATTAGCCTACCTGGTAGAGTGACTATGGGTAAATTGTGAGTCAGAGACTCGATGGTTGTATTACAGCCAGACCAACCGATATTATCTAAAAAGATATCAGCGATCGCGACTACGCCGATAAAAGCCTCGGCATTTAAGCGTGGTAAAAATAGACAGTAATCTTGATAATCTAAATCAAACCGCTTAAAAGTATCAGCTAATCGCTGACAGAATATACTGGTGGCGAATTCGCTTTCTAGTTTAATAAAGACAAATTTGGCATTACCTAATTCTTGAGCAATTCGGGGAAAAACATCATCATGCTGCGGTAAGTATTTAAACAAAGACTGACAGCACCAAAACATGATTTCATAGTCTTGGATACCAAGATCTCGTTTGCTAATTGCTTCGGGTTCAATTGGTATAGGTTGATAATAGATACCTAAGTTAGGCAATCTAATTAACTTCTCTGTATAGTGTTCTTCAGCAGCTTCAGGCTCCATCAGCTCGCTGCTTAGATAATAATCGATTGTCGGCATTCCGCTGGTCTCAGGATGTCCCCACGAGGTAATTTGCACGGGGGCTAATCTTAAGCAACCTAATTTAACAGTCATCGAATTCATCCCAAATTCAGGAAAAATCAGCACCTGTAAATTGTCTGCGGCAATTTTCTCGGCCCATTGATTGACTGTGAAATGATGATGTTCAAAGCGATCAAAGGCTTTGGCTGCTCTTGCCGTTTCGCGATCGCGGATGCTTCCCGTATAGTAGCCAAACAGTTCAAATTCACTGCGGTCGATATTTTCAACCCAACCCCGTAAGGGAATTTTCCACACGGAATGATGGTGAAAAAAGCCAGACACGATACCTAGACGAATTTTTTGATTGGCTGCTAGTTTAGGTGCTGGTAGTGGCTGACACCATTGAGGATAGCGACTTGCCATCAGTTGACAAATCATCGCTCCATAAGTCTGCTGCAAGCTTCTGTCGTTCAAGCCCTGATAAGCTAAGTAAAAAGGCTGGTCTGAACCTGCGGCAACTGCCGCCTCGGCTAACTCTTGTTCGCTGGCTGCTTGGTACCCAGCCGCTAAATTGGCTAAATAGTGTTGATAACTACTGCGCCTCGATTTAATTTCTGCTTCCGTGGAATAGATCGGGGGCAGTTGAGCCATGGTTATGCCAAATTTAGCCAGATGATAATTAGGCTTAAGAGCGATCGCTGTTTGATACGAGGCGATCGCGGCTGCCATTTTACCCTGTTGGGCGAATAAACTGCCTAAGTTATTATGAGCGATCGCTAAATTGGGTTCTAGGGCGATCGCTGTTCGATACGAGGCGATCGCTACTTCCGTCTCACCCTGCTGTACTAACAAATTGCCTAAATTGTTATGGGCGATCGCTAAATTGGGTTTGAGAGCGATCGCTTTTCGATACGAGGCGATCGCTGCCGCCACCTTCCCCTGTTGTGCTAACAAATTGCCTAAATCGTTGTGTGACTCTGCCGAATTATCCTTGGCACTTGCGGTATCTTGAGTTAGTTTCATAACCCGATCTAGATTGAGGTTTTAAATTATAAAAATATAAAAATATTTGGTAGGGGCGAACAGCGACGCGAAGGACGCGACGTAAGGAGCTAATCCTTTAGGGCGTTCGCCCTACGATTTTTAATTGGCGCGTATCGCCAAATTCTCCGCGATTGTGGTTAAATATTAAAAAATCAGGGCAGTTGCCAAAAAGCCCCTTAAACTGAGAAGTCTTTAAAACATCATGACTTCATCTGAGTAAATTAGATCAATCGTGGGAATTTTTGAGCAAGCCCTAAATAGATTTGATTAAATTTTGCTTGATTAGATTTGCCATTCTGATACCAGAATGAATATTGATCAACAGTACTATCTAAAGTACTGAAGTGCTAACACTTTGATCCGTAACTGCTGTGCTGTACCGATCTGCACCGTATGCTATTCCATACCCTGTACCGTAACCAGCGATATAGCCACCCCCATAAAGATAGGGGCTTTTGACGAGCAACTTGGCTCCAGTTGTGGCTTGGGAACGGTTATAATCCCCTGATGCCGATGCCGATGCCGTCGCAAAAACTGCGCCATCAGTTGTGCTAGTATTGGCGATCGTCGAAGCTGATGCACCACCTGTAATTCCCAAATTGTCTCTTCGATACTCCCGATCAAAAGAGTCGATGAATTCTAAATCATGAATAAACATAGCTAAATAGCCTCAAGAAAAACTTGTTGTTTGGTTCAAATTGTCATCAATCTAAAATCAACAAATGGGCGTTGCTGAATAGTAAAAACTTACTGGAATATGGCTCGTCACATACCATAAGTTCAAAAATCGGCTTACATCAAATAAGTCCAATTCCCACTCAACAACACCAAAATATTTTTGTTAATTTAGATACGGTGGCTAATAACAACAACCCTTTTACTGCAACACCAAAAAATTAATTATTTTTCTCTTTGGTCAGAGTTGTAGGAATGTTCAAATAATAATTTGGATACTGAGCATCTTAGTGATAAATACACTAAGCTTTGGTAGCTAAACTATTATTAAGTTATGAACATTCCCGTTAAATTATCAGCCTATTTTTCTATCTATTTAGTAGTAATATCCATAACTAGAAGCACTAGCACCAGAGTTAGAGCTAGCACCGCTATAACCGTAATCTGAATCTGCTACCGCGCTGGTATTAGTGTAAGCGGAAGTATTCTTGCCATAAGCGCTGGCGTTACCAGAAGCATTTGCAGAGGCACTGCGACCATAATAGTAACCGTAACCACCTTGTACTTCGGAAGTATCAACTGATTCGATGTACTGAAGATCATTAATAATCATAATGTTTTACCTCGTGTTTGTTTAATTTTCTTGAGAAACTATAGAAACTAGAAACTAATGAGTTAAAACTAAGTTTCGCTTCTATGTAAATAACATAACTTGAACAAAATTTTAGATGTTGCCAATTTGGCATTTATATTTTACCTGAACCAATAATTATGTTTATATAGAGCATTAAATACAGAAAGCGGTAGATAGCATAGGCTATATCAGCAATGTAAATAGATCCTACAAAATCTATTGAACATATCTTCACGACCAATTTCTCAATTAAACGGTTCTACTATGAAAAATTCCCATATTGTAGATGAATGTCTTGGTAGGCGTACGATGGTCAAATTCAAGAGTATCGAAATTGAAACGGCTGAAATTGAAGAGCATCTCAAACAAGAGCTAAAGCTCAAGCAAATTTGTTGCGAACTTCTCTATCAAAAGATAATTGCCGAAGCTGCCTCTTCGAGAAACATCACCGTTACCGAAGCGGAAATTGAGGCGGAAGCTAACCAAATTCGCTGTTCGCTGCGTTTAGAAAAAGCAGCTGATACCATGGCTTGGTTGGCAGACAATCTGCTTGACCCTGATCAATGGGAAATAGCGATCAATAAACATCTTTTGGTTGACAAAGTAGCTAAAAGCCTGTTTGATTCCCAAGTAGAGGCTTATTTTGCGCAAAATCGCCTTAATTTTGACCGATTTGCGCTTTATCAGTTGGTAGTCCCTTATGAAAAACTAGCTCAAGAACTTTTTTACCAAATTGAAGAAGAGGAGATTAGCTTCTATCAAGCGGCTCACCTTTACGACATCGATGAACAACGCCGCTATGTCTGTGGGTATGAAGGCAAAGTACATCGTTGGGATTATCACCCAGATATAGCTGCTGCTATATTTAAAACTCCAGTTGCCATCGGCGAAATAATTGGACCGATCAAATCGGAGCTAGGATATCATTTGTTTAAGATTGAAGAGTTTATTCCCGCTCAATTAACTCCTAAAATACGCCAAGAGATTATCGATCGCCTTTTTCAACAGTGGCTAAATAGTGAACTGAACTACATGATTCACAGCGATCGCGTGTCCTCTTAAGTTTTAGAGACTCAACTGCTGTTTGGCTAACTGATAGTAGAGTCCCTGTTCTGAGATTAATTTGGCGTGAGTTCCCTGCTCAACGATCAAACCTCGATCTAACACCACAATACAATCTGCATTACGCACTGTCGAAAGACGATGAGCAATAATCAAGGTAGTACGCTGCCGCGACAGACGAGTTAGATTGTCCTGAAAACGCTGTTCCGACTCAGTATCTAGCGAACTAGTTGCTTCGTCTAAAATCAAGATCGGTGGATCGCCCAAAAAAGCACGAGCGATCGCAATTCGCTGTCGTTGCCCACCAGAGAGACTATCACCCCGTTCGCCAACCTTAGTGTTATATCCCAAAGGTAGAGCCTGGATAAAGGCATGAGCCTCTGCCAGTTTAGCACTAGCGATCGCCTGTTCTAAGGTAAATTCAGCTCGATATAGAGTAATGTTTTCCAGGATAGTTCCCGAAAACAAAAAGCAGTCTTGTGGCACGACTCCCATTTGCGATCGCAAAGATTGAAGAGAAACGTGCTTCAGGTTATGCCCATCGATCGAAACTTGACCACTAAGAGGATGGTATAAACCTTGAATGAGTTTAACTAAGGTGCTTTTTCCCGAACCGCTACGACCTACAATGGCAACGGTTTGCCCCGCTTTCACCTCCAAGCAAATGTTTTGCAGAATGTTGGCTTCTTCTTCATTTTCATAGCGAAAAGTCACATTATCTAAGACTATATGTCCCTGTAACTTGGGTAAAATTATTTTTGAGTCTCGCTGCGATTCTTCCGATTTGGTTTCAAAGACATCGTTGAGTCGTTCGACAGAAATTAATACTTCTTGTAATTCATCCCACAATCCCACCAGAACCATCACTGGGCTAATGATATAGCCTTTCATCATGTTAAAAGCGACATACTGACCAATCGTCAATTGATCCTGAATCACCAGGGTGGCACCGTACCACAGCAGTGCAGCACCGCCAATAGAATTAATCAGTCCGCTCAGCAGTCCTAAATTAATCGCTAGTTTTTGACCTTGGAAGCGTACATTTAGCTCACGAGTTAACAGATCTTCCCAACGCCAGCGCAAATCTTGCTCCGCTGCTACGGCTTTGAGTGTCGATATACCTGTCATCATTTCTACCAGGGAAGAATTTTGATCGGCAGTGGCGTTAAACCTATCCCGTGACACCTTCCTCAGCAAAGGAGTTGCCGCTAGGGTCAAAAGTACAATTGGCGGAATTAACAGTAAAATTAAAGCTGTCAGCTGCCAGTTGTAGTAAAGCATCAACCCCAGATAAACAAATCCCGTTAAGAAATCTAACCAAGACAGCAACAGGTTTTGAATTAAAAACTGTTGAATTTTTTGATTTTCTTGAACGCGAGTGATAATATCCCCCACGCGGCGAGATTCAAAAAACTTGAGCGGCAGCTTCAAAGCGTGATTAACAAACCCACCAATCATGGTTAGATCCAGACGGTTGGCTAAATAGCTAAGTAGATAGTTGCGTATCGAAGACAAGCCAATGCCTAGTGAGCCAAACATCACAATCCCAATTACCAGAACATTTAAAGTTGACTGGCTTTTGTTGCCTACTACTTGGTCGAGAATTATCTGGGTAAACAAAGGGGAAACTAAACCCAAAACCTGAATTAATAAAGATGCAATAATTACCGTGATGCCGATGGAGCGATAAGGCAACAACAGTTTGAAAAATCGACTCAAAGAGCGTTTTTCTTCTGGTGCATCAGCTAAATTTTCAGTTGGCTCTAATAATAGAGCGTATCCTGTCCAATTAGTAGCAAACTCTGAGCTAGAAACCTCAAACTTTCCTTTCCCTGGATCAGCCACCAGAATTTTATGCTCTTTGATGCGGTAAACAACTACATAATGATCCCCTTGCCAATGAGCAATCCAGGGGTTTTTTTGCTCGGCAATACGACTCAGGCTAGCTCTCACAGGTCGAGCATGATAACCGATGCCTTCTGCTGCCGTGGCTAGACTTTTGAGGGATGCTCCAGAACGTCCAATGCCGATTCTCTCCCGCAAAAAGTTGAGGCTTAAACGCTTGCCCCAGTAGCGGCTAATCATCGCTAAGCAAGCTGCACCACAGTCAGAAGAACTTTGCTGTTCGATAAAAGGATAGGTTTGCCAACGACCACGACGCTTAATTGGTCTGGGATAATCGACTTCTTGAACCTGATCATCCGTGTCTGGAGGCGGAGCAGAATTTGCTGGTGAGGGACTAACTACATGAGTAATACTTAAGCTAGGAGTTTTAAGACTCACTAAAGCGTTGACACTAGTAGTATTTGTGGTTTTGGCTAATGGCGTTTGGCTGAATCGAGCATCAGGATTTTTTGACCAAGCTGCCACCAGTTCAGGAGCAAGTTCCGCGAACAGTTGCCAATTTTTTTGAGGCAATTGATAGACTAGCAGATCGCTTTGAGCTAGCCAATGATGATTAGCCGACTCTAAATATCCCCAAGAATCTCCTATTTTGATAGTTCGGTCTTTAATTTGACCATGCCGTAACCAGAAACGGACAGCTTGCCCTTTTGATTTCAAATATTCTCCAGCCTTAATCTTGGTTGCTACTAGGTGAGGCAGCAATTTTTTAATCCGATGGCTTGATAGAGAACGTAGTTGCGTTAGTGTCTTTAAAAAAATTAATTTTTGCTGCTGCTGAGCCATATGCTGCCATTTGCGGTCAAGCTCTGGCAATTTTGCCAAATAAGGAGTCAGTTTTGCCAAAGAAATTCTCGCAACTGTAACTTTACCAGCAGCTACTACCCTGTAAGGCAGGAAAATTTGACACCAGATAGATTCTCCGCCAAAGGTTGCCCCTTCTGCCATGAGATTAGTAGAAACTTCTCTTTGTTTATCGGCATCAAAGCCCAATAATCGCGATCGCCCTTCACACATGAGAAAGAAATATTGACAGTCTGATGGCGATTTGCGGGAGTGAATCGAAGAGCCTGATTGAACCATCAAATTATCGCCCATTTGAAACTCGATTATTTCAAATTGTTGACTCAGATGTTTAATTAATTTTGCTTTGTCTGGGTCAAATTGACCCTGCTTCAACAGCCACGATAAGACTGTGAGCCGATTTTCTGAACCCCCCTCCGAAGAAGGGGATTTTATTGCTGTAATATCCACTTGCTCTTACTCCGTAAAAAGCCACCAAAAGTTGATTGTTGAACCTCTACTCTGGGTCAAGCGTTCTCGGCACAGACTCGACAGGGCTTGTACTTAACAAGGGGCTGACGCGATAAAAAGTCTGAGTAAAAGTAAAATAGTTCGCTTGAAATACTCGAAAGCCAAGGCTTTCTTAAACATGAGTGGCTCAATCGCTCAGATTAATCCCGACCTTTACTTAGCTGTTGCTAAATTTACGCCAGATCAAATTGGGCATTGCCTGAAGCGAAAATATTCTCTGACCGCCTTTAACCTTCTGAGACTGGCGATCGACTTCTTCCAAACAAGATAAATCTTGAAGCTTGGTTGCCGATTTCGGCATTGATTGAAGCGATCGCGACTGGCTGACTAACTGAGGTTTTGGCTCTTGATTAACTTTCATCAAGCGGTTGTAGGTTCGATAGGGAATATAGTGCAGCGGATTGTATCCTGAAAAGCGCAGAATCAGCAGACAGGCCCAAGAATATTTCCCTGATATAATCGCTTCAACTATTTGATTAAACTGGTCGTCGCTCATCACCCTGTCAAGCTGGGAATTGGCAGACTTAAGATTTTGATACATATTTTTTCCCTTAAAATAAATCTCGATTTTGGTCTTATAAATTAATGCCGTCTTGTTCAAGTTTTTTGATCGGATCGAGCAAAACATCAATGATTCGCTGCTGTCGAATCACGATGTCAGCAGTAGCTGTTTGTCCTGGTTTAAACAAGATTTTCTGAAGATCGTCAGTAACGTAGTTCCGTTCGAGTGCAATTTTTACTCGGTAGACTGCACCCAATTTTTCATCTGTTTCGGCAGACGGGGAAACGGAAATTACCTCACCAGGAATTACCCCATAATCTTGATATGAGTAGGCATCCAACTTAACCTGTGCTGCCATACCTTTTTCAATAAAGCCTGCTTCGCTATTGGGTAAAATAGCCGAAAGCACTAACGGAGATCCTTGTGGGGCGATTTCAGCCACAGTTTCTCCTGACTGAACCACTTTCCCTATGTTGCTAACATTGAAAGCTAAAACAGTTCCAGCCACAGGAGATCTTAACGATCTTTTTTCGAGCAGGCTCTCGGCGGTGGCTAGCTGATTTCTAGTTTCAGCTATTTTGGTGGCAGTTTGACCGATTTCTAGCTTGATCTGCTCCACTTTCTGTTGCGCCTCCAGCTCAATTCTTTGCCTGTCAGCTTTTTTAAGCGCTAATTCTGCTTGGAGTCGCTCAACTTCTTTTTGCCCTGAAACTAGTTCTCCTTGACTTTTAGTAATCTGGGCTGCCATTTCCCGCAGAGCCTGTTCAGATTGAAATATCTGTTCGCTGATATTACTAATTCCTTGCAGTTTATTGTCGGTTAATTGTTGTTGACTCTGACGTTGAGCCTGCTGAGCCTGAAAAATAGCTTCTTGGGATATTGCTCCTGCTTTGGCTAGAGGTTTGAGTCTCGCTAGCCGCTGTTGATGTTGTTTGAGTTCGGAGTTAATTTGGTCAAGTTTTTCTTGTTCTAATGCCGATAGATCCTGGACTCGCTTTTGTCTGCTTGAACGAGCCGTTAATTCAGACTGTCGTTGAGCCAGCAATTGGCTGGCAACTTTTGCTTCGGCGATCGCCGAATCTATGGCTGATTGTTGACCTTGTACTTCAGCTTGCGCAATTAATTGATGAGTTTTGGTTTCTACTTCAACTTTTGCTAACAGCTGACGTTTCTGATTTAGCTCTAGTTGATAGGAGTCCAGAAGGTTTTTTAGCCGTTCAATTTCTCTAGTCTGTTGCTCTGAATCTAACCTAGCGATTAATTGACCTGCCTTAACCTCTTGTCCTTCTTTGACGGCAATCTGGCTTACCTTGGCAGATTCAATTGACTCAATTTTGTAGGTTTCTCCTTTTGGGACTAGCTTGCCTTGGGCTTTACCTACTTTGTCAATTTCACCAAACCATGCCCAGAGGGCAAAAGCTAGGCAAAATATAATTCCGCCAAGAATTAGCTGTAGCGGTAGATTAGACGGAGGCTCGTCCAACAATGACTGCATCGTCGGAGACCATTTGACCATCTCTCCTGGCTGATTTGTGGGGAGATGCGATATGTTAGCTGAGGCTGTTTCAATTTCTACTGTTTGTCCAACTAACAACTGGGAATTTGAATCTGATCCTGAATTGAGGGAGCCTTTATTATGGTATCTAGAAGGTAAATACCGTTTCAAATTCGTTACTTTAGGCAGTATTTTCATAACTTTAAAGCTGATAAAAACTATCTTGGTATTTGAACAATAAAGCTATTGTTTTATACGAAAAAGCAATCGATTATGAGCGAATTAAAGTGTAAATACTTTTTTTATTTTGTTTACTTTTACACAAAACACAACTATTAAACGGCTCAAAATAAGAATCAAACAATTGAGCTTAGCATGCTAAATTTCATTGCCAACTATTACTTTATAGGATAAATTTACACAAAATATTTAGATTAGTAAGATGTGTAATATTTTTTAACTTACCGTGTTTCGCTTGCTATATCTTAACATTATACCGCGGCTTATTTTTTAATCATATAAAACAGCTAATTGTCAAATGTTATCTAGTTTAGGGAGCATCCCGCTTTTGCAGTAAGTAAAAATGCTTAGAGTAGAATAAGATCAAGAAAAAACTCTCCTAAACAAAGCATGACACCAGAAGAGCAATCAACGATTGACCAAAAGTTAA
>JBHJNW010000054.1:0-7218 GCA_050330395.1 Pleurocapsa sp. | reverse complement strand
CGAGCGGCCGAAGATCCTGAGTTTGAAACTTTTTATACCAAAAACATCCTGCTCAACGAAGGTCTTAGAGCCTGGATGGCAACTCAAGACCAACCACATCAAAACTTTGAATTCCCAGAAGAAGTCTTGCCTCGTGGTAACGCTCTCTAATTAATAGAAGTGAATTTAATTGAACTAAATTAGGTTTCATGATAAGTCTCTCAAGTTGAGAGACTTATTTTTATGGCTCAATAGCAAACTTCAGTCAATCAATATTGTTGTAATTAGCAGTACGTAAACAACTGATTATTAATCGCTCAAGTAGCCAGCCTGAGACATCAATTCTTAAAAATTAAACCAAATTGATCGTGACAATAAGCAAACTAGACTATTATTTTTAGCTGCTCCACGATAGTCTAGAAGATAAGATTTTAATATTTAATTATTTTGGGATTTCTAAGATCAGGGTTTAGCCGAAAAATTAATGGTAAAATTTTTTACTCTAAAAAATTACCAAACGAATATTTTATAGATTTCCCCAACTTTTAGCTTACTTTGGCTAACTTTGTCCAAAAGTCATCGCTAAGCGATAACCTTAGTAAATGTCCCACGCTAAAAGCTTTTTGACCCCGAAACCAGATTAGTACAGGATAATAATTAGTTGTGCCAAAGCCAAAAGCCGGCATTGTTTATAACGATATTAAGCCAGTAGCTTGTAAAGTTGCATCAGAGATAGAGAAGAGGCTTAGTGGTTCTGGATGGGATGTACGTATGACCACAGGAGTTGGAGGAATACTTGAATATTCAACCCCAGGTAGTCCTATTTGCCATACACGAATTGAACAGTTAACTCCACCTAACTTCGATCAAAAGATAAAATTTGCGATTGTCTTGGGTGGGGATGGCACAGTACTATCAGCCTTCCGACAGCTTGCTCCCTACAATATTCCCTTGTTGACCATCAATACGGGACATATGGGTTTTTTAACGGAAACTTATTTAAGTCATGTAGGTGAAGCAATAGAAAAGTTAATTGCCCAAGACTATAAAATAGAAGAACGTTCAATGTTGGCGGTTAGAGTGTTTCGGAATGATACTCTTTTATGGGAAGCACTAAGCCTGAATGAAATGGTCTTACATCGAGAGCCGCTAACCAGTATGTGTCATTTTGAAGTAAAGATCGGTGAACATGCTCCCGTGGATGTAGCAGCGGATGGCATTATTATTTCAACCCCCACAGGGTCTACTGCTTATTCTTTGAGTGCGGGAGGTCCAGTGGTAACTCCAGAAGTTCCCGTATTGCAGCTGGCGCCAATTTGCCCCCATTCATTAGCTTCTCGTGCTTTGGTCTTTAGCGATCGCGAATTAGTTAAAGTTTTTCCCGCTACGCGTAATCGCATGGTAATGGTAGTGGACGGTAATGGTGGCTGCTATATTTTGCCAGATGACCATATCGAAGTCGAAAAATCAGTTTATTCTGCTCGTTTTATTCGTCTGCGATCGCCTGAATTTTTCCGTATTCTCAGGGAAAAGCTGGGTTGGGGACTACCTCACATCGCTAAGCCAACGTCGGTTGAGCTACCTTAAATAAGCCTTTAGTCCAAACTATTCCCTGGGGGTTTAATCGTTCTGATGAATACCAAATCTAGCACCGCCAACTCGTCAATTCTCTTACTTACCGATCAAACTTTTGCCCAACAAGCGAGTTTAGACTTACAAACTTTAGGCTATTTACCTATTGTCGAAAAAGCTCAAAAAGGATGGCGCCAGTTAAGTAGTCATCAAGCAGCTATGGTAATTGTTGATCGAGTTTTCACGGGTAAATCTGGCTTTGATTTATGTCGCCAGTTACGTAGTGCCGGAGATCGTACCCCAATATTAATGTTAGTAGAACAAGAAACCGTAGCCGAAAGAGTGGCTTGCTTGGAAGCAGGGGCAGACGATTATTTATTAAAACCCTATCAGCGAGAAAAATTACTTGAGCAAATTGAACTATATCTTCAGCCAGAAATTGGCATTTCTGAACAGCTTAGATTTGGCGAATTAGTTTTGGATCTAACTACCCGCCAAGTGATTCGACAAGAGCAAGTTATCGACTTAACGATGAAAGAGTTTGAGTTGCTCAAGTATTTGATGTCTAATCCACAGCAGGTAATGTCCAGGGAAGAAATTATTGAGAACGTTTGGGGATACGATTATCGTGGTGAATCCAACGTAATTGAAGTTTATATTCGCTATTTAAGACTTAAAATAGAAAGCAAAAACCACAAAAGGCTAATTCAGACCGTTAGAGGTATTGGTTATGTGTTGAGGGAATCGTAAATTTGTGGCTGATCATCATCAGCTATTTTAAACAAAAATTGATTTCTAAAGCTGTTACTTAATAATTAATGTCTGTGTCTGTATAATGCCAATTAATTATTGTCTATGACTAGCGGTATTCTGCTGACTCCTAACTGAAACTACATCAGGCAAGGGTCGCCTGAACCAGTATAGCCAAGCAAGAATTAGTAGACCTAGCGCGATCGCACTTAAACTTACTAGTTGAGCTATTTTCAATGGACCAATCATTAAGCTGTCAGTACGCAACCACTCAATCCATACTCGACCCAAACTGTAGCCAATTAGATAGACAGCGGCGATCGTTCCTGTTTTAAGACGGTTAGATTGCTTTAGTCCCCAAAAAAATAATGACATCAGCAACACAAACACCCCCAAATTCCACAAAGACTCATAGAGAAAAGTAGGGTGGAAATATTCAAAATTTATTAGTTCTAAAGGTCGATAGCGAGGTGCGATAAAAAGTTTCCAAGGTAAATCCGTCGGCTTACCATAGGCTTCAGAGTTAAAAAAATTACCCCAACGTCCAATTGCTTGACCCAGTATTAAAGAAGGTGCAACTAAGTCTAATAATTGCCACACAGAAATACGCTTGATTCGAGCAAAAATAATGGTAGCGATCGTCCCCCCAATTATTGCTCCATGAATGGCAATACCTCCTTTCCAAATGGCAAGAATGTCTCCAGGACGTTGAGCATATTCTTGCCATTCAAACAAAACATAATAGAGTCTGGCAGCAGGAATAGCAAAAATAACTAACCAGATCGCTAAATCTCCGAGCAAATCTGGATCGACTCGGCGACGTTTGGCTAAGTATTGAGACAAAGTAACGCCGATTAGAACTGCGATCGCAATTAATAAACCGTACCAACGCACGGCAATTGGACCAACTTCCACAATGGTTGGACCAGGAGATTGAAACTGAAACGCGAATATATCTATGTAGGTGTAAGTCGGCAAGGTCTTACTTTGGTTTGTGTATTTTCTAATCGCTGTTTATTATCTCAGGTTTACTAGCTTATGTATATTAGGTCTTTATAAAAATTTCAGACAAAGCGATCGCAGCATCTAATTTCCAACCTTATAGTAGTTAATTACTGCTTTTTTGCAGTATAAACAAGCTAAGAGATACGAATCAATAAATTTGAACTGAGCTAACTCACGTTGAGCGTTGATTATGAGTCAGGAATGGGCGATCGCCACCTACGGTTTAACCAAAAGATTTGAAGGGCATATTGCCGTTAACGAGATTGACCTGAGAGTTAAGACAGGTGAGGTATATGGGTTGATTGGTCCGAATGGGGCGGGAAAAACGACCTTAATTAGAATGCTGGCGACGGCAGAAGAGCCAACCACAGGAGAGATTTATCTTCATGGCGATCGCCTATTGCGAGATGATTCTAATCCGCTACTCAAACAGCGACTTGGTTATCTTCCTGACGATTTTCCTCTTTATGATGATTTGACCGTCTGGGATTATTTAGATTATTTTGCCCGACTATATCGTTTACCACAGCCAAGTCGCCATCACCGTTTACAAGAAGTATTAGAATTAGTTCAGCTAGAGAACAAGCGTCAAAGTATAATTTCTACACTCTCGCGGGGAATGAAGCAACGCCTAAGTTTAGCCAGAACTATTATTCATGAACCGATATTATTACTTCTAGATGAACCAGTATCAGGCTTAGATCCTTTGGCGAGACAGCAGTTTCGTCAAATAATTAAAGTTTTACAAGAGGCAGGAATGACAATTGTGATTTCTTCCCATGTTCTGAGTGACTTGGCCGAACTCTGCACCTCTGTCGGGATAATGGAATTAGGATTTTTGGTAGAAAGTGCTTCCCTAAAAGACTTGTATCAAAGACTATCTCATCAACAAATTATTCTCAGTACTTTGGGTAAGATGGAGGTATTGCAACAAAAACTGAGCCAAAACCCCTTGGTCGAAACCTGGCAGATGATTCCTCAAAGTAATCGTCTTCAAGTCAATTTTACTGGAGGAGAATTTGACTGCGCCGAACTGTTGCGATCGCTTATTTTAGCTAATGTTCCTCTGACAGAATTTTACTGTCGCCAAGAAGATCTCGAAACTATATTCTTAAAATTAGGACACCAACAAACTTCTTGAATTTTATTAAATCGGCGATAATAAGCAATCCCCATCAATTTAAATAACTCAGAATTATGAAACAAAACATACGACTGTTTCACCACTCAAGTTCATTATGGGAAAAGTTTTTGGACTTAAATCCTCAATTATTTCGAGAGATTAAAGGCAAACTAAGAACAAGAAACGTAGTTTTGGCTGCTGCTATTTCTAGCGTGACTCAGTTTGTCTTGGTTGTGTATTTGTTAGGCGACTTGCCCGATCAAGATCCTCAAGGAATATTGGGTGTGCAGCATGGTCGCTATGGCATGGGCAATATTTACGAACCTCTTGACAGCTATCATTATGGACATCTTCCTTATACCAAAGATCTGCTTAATAATTGGGTAATTAACTGGCAATTATTATGGCTAGATTTATTTATGCTCCTCAGTATTCTTAGTATTTTTGCTCTGCTAGTGGTGGGGACGTATATGCTAATTGCCGATACTGTTGAAGAAGAGAGTCGAGGCACGCTAAACTTTATCCGCTTGACACCTCAATCTGCTAGCAACATTTTTTTAGGGAAAATTCTGGGGGTGCCAATATTACTTTATATTGTGATCTTATTATTTTTACCGCTGCACTTAATGGCAGGTTTGAACGCGCGTATTCCCTGGACTTTAATTCTTGGCTTTTATGCGGTAATTATTGCTAGCTGCGCTTTTTTCTATAGTTTGGCATTGCTTGGGAGTTTGATGGATTTTGGCTTATCAAGTTTTAAACCTTGGTTGGCTAGTGGAGTATTGGGAATGCTGTTATTAGTTCTTACCAAGACTCTATTTCACGGTGATTATTTAACTTTAGATAATCCTGCGGGCTGGTTATTTTTATTTAATCCCAGTTTAGTTCTGTCTTACTTAATTGAAGCTACCTATTTACCCGCTCACAAAACTGACTTTTTGCCCGTAGAAAAATTGGGACAATTATTGTTTTATGGCCAAGCTCTCTGGTCAAAAGCTAGTTTGGGGATCAGCTTAATTATATTTAACTTCAGCCTCTGGACATATTGGTGCTGGTCAATCTTAAAACGTCGTTTTCATAATCCCGAATATACCTTGTTGAGTAAAATTCAAAGCTATTGGCTTACTGGTTGGTTGGTAGTGATCGCCCTTGGTTTTACGCTTCAAACCACCGCTAACCATAGCTTGACCGAATACTTTCTGTTTAGCCAATTCTTTCTATCTGTCTGGGGTTTAGGATTAATTGCTGCTCTTAGTCCTCATCGTCAAGCGTTACATGATTGGGCGCGGTATCGTCATCAAATCAACAAAAGTAATAATAACCTCTGGAAAGAATTAATCTTGGGTGAAAACAGTCCTTCAACAGTGGCAGTAGCTATCAATGTGGTTATGGCGATCGCTTATATTACTCCCTCAATCTTCTTACTTTTAGATCTCGATCGGCAGTTCGTATTTTGGGGTTTTATACTAAGTGCTGGCAATATTATGCTTTGGGCGATTGCTGCTCAATTTATCTTAACTGCTAAGACTCGTAGACGAGCAGCCTGGTCGGTGATTACCGTAGCGTCAATAATTATCGTGCCACCAGTAGGTTTTGGCCTGGCTGAAATATATCCCCAAACTATACCTCAAGCCTGGTTGTTTAGCTTTATACCTACTGTCGCGACTGAATATGCAACCACATCGGCTATTTTGCTAACCATACTCGGACAATGGTTAGCTGTTGCTTTAGTTGGCTTACAGATGACTAGGAAATTAAAGCAAGCAGGGGCATCAGAAACTAAGATATTATTATCTCAATCTCGTTAACAATCAAGATTTTTTAGATACAAGCGATCGCTTTCTCAATTAGGCGATCGCTTTTTATTGGTATTCGTGTTTAAATGAGCGCTATTAAAAATAATATTTAAGTCAGAGAGACCCCGCCTAAGTTTTTTACTTTCTTACTTAAGTTTGCTACTAATAGTATTATTATTAAGTAGCAATATATATTTAATGTACATATGAGTAAGATATCAATTAATTTAGACGACTCTTTACTAGAGTTTTTAGACAAAGTAACAGATAATCGCAGCAAATATATTAACGAACTGATTCAGCAGCAAAAGAGAAGAGTTATGACAGCAAAACTTGAAGCAGATTACGCAGAACAAAGTAGTGACAAAGAGTGGCAAGCAGAAGTGAAAGCATGGGATTCTACCATTAGTGATGGATTAGATGATTCTGTTGAAGGTATGGTGAACTATCAATAGCATCTCACCAAGTTATGATAGAGGCGAAATTTGGTGGGTAAAACTAGATCCTGGTGTCGGAGTAGAAGCTGTAAAAACTAGAGCTTGTCTAATTTTACAGAATGATGCTGGAAATAGAGCGAGTTTAATAACTACAATCGTGCCTTTTTTAGCTAAAAGAAATTATTCATTCGTAGTTAATGTTTTGCCCACACTTGAAAATGGTTTAGATAAAGAAAGAGGATTGCATTTTAATCAAATTCGTAGTGTTGATCGCTCTAGAATTATTTCTAAAATAGGTGCAATTGAAAATATTTATTGGAATAGAATTAAAGCTGCAATTGATATTCAGTTAGGCTTTTACTAAATCTAGATAATAAGTAGTACTTTTGAATTATAATTAATTTCCCAACCTACTTATCTGCCTGACAATTTGGGCTTTGATTAATTTCATTCGTCGCATACTACGGGTACAGCGGAACGCTTACCCGCTAGTTAGACGAGGCGATAACTTTACGGCTTAGAGGGTTGTGGTCTTTCTTGGTTCTGAATATATTTA
>JBHJNW010000053.1:0-23128 GCA_050330395.1 Pleurocapsa sp. | reverse complement strand
GCGGGTAAACTGTTTCTCAGGATCTTGATCGGGAGGGTTTAGATCGGGTTCGGCAAATAAATCGAGAATTATGCCGTCAGGAGTTTGGAAGTTACAAACTTTTCCTGCTGCAACTAATTTTACTAGCGTTGATGGAACTTCTTCTCCTGTTAGCTGATGTAAGCCTAAGATATTGCCATAAAAATGCTTGGATGCATTCATGTCTTTAACGTTTAAAGCAATATGATGCACACGCCGTAAACTGCCAGATGCTAAACCTTGAGACTTTATTTCTTGTTTGAGCATAATAACCAAATATTTTTGAGCATAATAACCAAATATTAATGTTAAGGGCAGTTCGCCCTAAAGGATTAGCCCTAAAGGATTAGCTTCGCGTCCTTCGCGTCCTTCGCGTCCGAACCGCCCTTACTGTAATTCTACTTGATGGGTTGTTCCGGCAACGGTAACGCGATCGCCTGTAACTAATTTACGTCCTCGTCTAATTTCTTCTTGCCCATTTACTTCAACCAGTCCTTGTTGGATAATAATTTTAGCCTCGCCGCCAGTTTGGGCAATTCCCTGCCATTTAAGAAACTGATCTAGTTTGATGTGCGATCGCAATGCCGAATTGTTCATAAATAAGCGATAAAAATACTGATCAACCTTAGTGAACTCTAACTTATTGTACAGATTTATTTTTATTGCCGATCTACAAACTCTGACAATCTTTTAACTCCTTCCTTAATAGTATCCATGTCAGTAGCGTAAGAAAAGCGGATACAGTTATCCGTACCAAAAGCTATACCAGGAATAGCTGCAACCTGTTTAGCTTCTAATAAATTTTGACAGAATTCCAGCGATTTTTTACCTGTTTTAGATATATCGACAAAGAGATAAAATGCCCCGTCGGGTTGAGGACAGCTTAACTGAGGAATATCGTTAATTGCTTGATACATATAGGCTCTACGTTGAGCAAAAGCCGTCAGCATTTCTTGGACACATTCTTGAGAAGATTCCAAAGCAGCGATCGCGCCATATTGAGCAAAGGTGCAGACATTAGAGGTACTATGTCCCTGAATTTTCGCCATCGCCTGTAAGATTTTTAAAGGTGCGGCTGCGTAACCGACTCGCCAACCAGTCATGGAATGGCTTTTGGCAAAACCGTTGCTAGTAATGGTGCGGGCAAAGATCTCTGCATCTATTGAACCGATACTTAGATGTTGAGCATCATCATAAAGAATTTTTTCATAGATTTCATCAGAAACTACTAAAATATCTTGTTCAACGATTACCTTAGCTAAATCTCGCACCTCATCAGGTGCATAAACTGCTCCTGTAGGGTTAGAAGGAGAATTAAAGACAAATAGCTTGGTTTTGGGGGTAATAGCTTGCTCTAACTGTTGAGGAGTAATTTTATAGTCATTTTCGGCTGCTGTATCGACAATTACAGGTGTTCCCCCTGCTAACTTGACCATTTCTGGATAACTCAACCAATAGGGTGCAGGAATAATCACCTCGTCTCCTGACTCAATTAAGACTTGCATCAGGTTAAACAGCGAAAATTTACCGCCATTGGTCACAATAATATTTTCCGCCTGATAATCAAGATGATTATCTTGCTGAAGCTTGTTGGCGATCGCCTGTCTTAACTTTAATTCCCCTACCGCAGCACCATAACGGGTTTTGCCTTCATCGAGGGCAGTTTTGGCAGCTTCACAAATATGCTTGGGAGTCGGAAAATCTGGTTCTCCTGCACTAAAGCTACAAACATCAATGCCCTCTGCTTTCATCGCTTTCGCTTTCGCCGAAATTGCCAAAGTAATAGATGGTGATACTCGATTGACTCTTGCTGCTAATTCCATTTCATTCAAACCCAAGATATTCTGTGTTGCACCCAGTAGGCTAATTTATAGTGTCCCAAAGAGTAATTAGCTTAACTGATATCCTGGCACTTTTCTTTACATTTGGCTCAATTGTCAGCAAAAGATGATTTATTTGAGTTGCTCGCCTTCTGTATAATAGGTTGTGTATATTGCATATAAATTAAGGGCAATTCGCCAATCGCCCCTACATCAGCTATACTTATCCTTTATTTTTGATAATCATTACTTCAATTATCTTATCGATCTTATCTTTAGAAATTGATAAATGATTATATAGCTTTTGCAATACATACTCTTCTGGTTCAGAAACTTCACCATCAGAAAGTATTAAATCAGTTGCTACGGCGAATACTGTTTCATGCAAATATTCGGGAAGGCATTGAACGGCAATATTTAGCAATATATCAGCGTTTCTAGTTTGAATAATTTTTACTAATCGAGCGATCATTCTAGAAACGTGATCATTAGGATAACTTTGAAACAGCTTCATTTTATATAGAGTTAACATAAAGCTTTGCAATTCTTCTCGCTCCAGGCATCCATCGGCAGCAATAGCAACTAATAAAATTCCTGCAAAAGCTTCTGCTGGACTTAGATCGGTAGTTTGAGATGTTCTGACGTTAGAAAACTCATCAAATAAACCCATAATAAATTTCTCGAAAATTTTGTAGTACTCTTCTTTATGTTTCCCAAATTTTTTAATCGAGTAACATTATCGGTTTTAAGACTTTCTTTGCGTCTTAGTGCTATGAAAAAATGTTCACAGATGAACGCAGATAAACACAGATGGATTTATCTGCCAGCTTCAAGATTAAGTGATTTTTAATGATGTTAGGTTGCTGTTTATAGAGTTAAGCTATGCTACTGGAGGGCAACACTTAATAGCTAGTGATAACATTACTAAGCAAAGCTCGAATATATTCACTTTATGTAGGTTGAATAGTGGCACAGGTTGTAGTCGAAAACGTCTATAAAAGCTACTCTCGCGGGAAGGTAGAACACGATCGCAGATCTGAAGGTAAAACAGATCTCGCTCCCCTCAAAGATAAATCTAAGCAGGTTAGTGTCTTGCGGGATATTAATTTTACCGTGGAGGATGGGGAATTTTTGGTCTTAGTTGGTCCTTCTGGTTGCGGCAAGAGTACCCTATTGCGTTTGTTAGCGGGATTAGAAGAATTGACGGGAGGAAATATTAAAATTGGCGATCGCCTGATCAACGATTTACCGCCTAAAGCGAGGGATATTGCGATGGTGTTCCAAAATTACGCGCTTTATCCTCATTTAAATATTTACGATAATATTGCTTTTGGCTTAAGAAGAAATTTGGGTAATGGCAGCAAAGAGAAAGTTAATTCTGGTTTGTTGGAGAATGTTTTGAGTTCAACAACCCGCTATTTGCCCCGAAGTCTGCGCTATACTTCTGCCAAAGAGAAGGATGTACGAGATCGGGTTCGGTATGTGGCTAGTTTATTGCAGATCGAACCTTTACTATATCGTTTGCCCAAGGAACTATCTGGAGGACAAAAACAACGGGTAGCATTGGGTAGAGCGATCGCTCGTAACCCCCAAGTCTTTTTGATGGATGAGCCTTTATCCAACCTTGATGCTAAATTGCGGACGCAAACCCGCGCCCAAATTGTCAAGCTTCAGCGACAGTTAAACACAACTACGATCTATGTCACCCACGATCAGACGGAGGCAATGACCATGGGCGATCGCATTGCGGTGATGAATAACGGTCAGATTCAACAAATTGCCCCACCTTTGGAGATTTACCAACGACCAGCCAACCGCTTTGTAGCTGAGTTTATTGGTTCTCCACCCATGAATTTTTTACCAGTAGATTTAGTTTCTCCGCTCAAGCTGGTTAATCCAGACTTTACCCTCAATTTATCTGAAGCTTGGACAAAATCACGGCAATTTAGGCAAGCAAAGTCATTAATTTTGGGCATTCGCCCCCAACATTTATCCATAGGTGCAGAAAGTAAATCCAGTATTTATATTGAAGTAGATTTAGTCGAAGCCTTGGGCAATGAAACCTACATCTCTGCTCATTTAACAGCACAGCCTGATACCACCCTAACCGTATCTCTACCACCAGCTCAACCTGTGCGAGTTGGCGATCGCCTTTGGCTAGCTGTAGATCTCGATCAAATCCATCTTTTTACAGTTGTTGATGGTCAGGCGATCGCTTTTTAATAATAGTTAAAATCAAATTAAAATCAATATTTTCTGGTGTGTTCGCAATTACCGAGTTGCACCAATAACCAATAACTAACAAAGATTAACAATGATCAAAACACCAGATTGGGTCAAAAACGCAGTTTTTTATCAAATATTTCCCGATCGCTTTGCCAGAGGCGAATCCACGATTAAAGGGCAATGGCAAGCTTCTACCTTTGAGGGTTGGGACGCTACTCCTACTTTTAAAGGATACAAGGGAGGCAACTTATGGGGGGTAATCGAAAAACTAGATTACATCAAAGATTTAGGCATAAACGCAATTTACTTTACCCCAATTTTTCAGTCTGCTTCTAATCATCGCTACCATACTCACGATTACTATGAGGTAGATCCGATGTTAGGGGGAAATGTGGCATTTGATGCCTTAATTAAAGCTGCTCACCAAAAAGATCTTAAAGTGGTGCTGGATGGAGTATTCAACCATGCCAGTCGCGGCTTTTTCTTTTTTAGTGATATTTTGGAAAATGGCCCTAACTCTCCTTGGTTAGACTGGTTCAAGATTCACGGTTGGCCTTTGTCTGCTTATGACGGCAGTAAACCAGCTAACTATGAAAGCTGGATTGGCGATCGCGCTTTACCTGAATTTAACCACGATAATCCCCAGGTCAAGGAATATATTATGCAGGTGGCTGAATATTGGCTGTATCAGGGTATTGATGGCTGGCGGTTGGATGTGCCGAACGAAGTAGATACTCCAGGATTTTGGCAAGAATTTCGCGATCGCGTCAAAGCGGTCAACCCCGAAGCCTATATCGTCGGGGAAATTTGGGGTGATGCTAGTCAGTGGCTAGACGGGACGCAGTTTGATGGCGTAATGAACTATCGCTTTACTGAACCGACTATTGCTTTTGCTGGCGGAGAAAATTATATCCCTGAATTTTGTCAGGGTGAACTCAGACCTTATCCGCCTATTTCTGGCGTGGAATATGCCATCCGTATTGAGGCACTGCTCAAACTGTATGATTGGGAAATACAGCAAGCTCAACTCAACTTACTCGATAGTCACGACACTCCCAGAATGATCACAACTGTAGGGGAAGATCAAAAAAGCTTTCTGTTGGCGACAGTGTTGCTGATGACTTTTCCTGGTGCGCCGAGTATTTTTTATGGCGATGAGGTTGGTTTGCCTGGCGGGAAAGATCCCGATTGTCGTCGCGTTTTTCCTGAACCTGAAAATTGGAACGTGGAAATTCTCAAAGAACATAAGGCGTTGATTGCTTTGCGCCACCAATATCCAGCATTACGTACGGGAAGGTATAAAACTCTTTATGCCGATCAGCATCTATATGTTTTTGCTCGTATTTTAGACGATCAAGAAGTTTTAGTGGCAGTTAATACTGGAACTGAGCAAGCTGAAGCTGTTGCCACGATCACAGGAATACAGTCGCAACCTCAGCAACTTGTTTATGGTTCAGGCAGATTAGACTGGCATCAGACTGCGGAGGAGAACAAGTTGGAAATTGTAGTTCCTGCTAAAAGCAGCATGATAGTAGCGTAACTTAATTGTTTAGCGACACTCTAAAGTAATTACGGTAACTTCTGGAGGACAATTTAAGCGTCCAGGCAAGTAAGTTCCTAAACCACGATTGACGTATAGCTGATTAGTACCTACTTGATGCCAGCCTTCAAACCAATTCCAATGCCGAGTAGTTTTGGCACAGTCTTTGATGTACGGTAGGCGATCGCGTAGGGATTTTGGTACATATTGTCTGATTTTGGGTAAAACCGCAGCGACAGGACCATAATTAGGAATGACGATTTGTCCGCCGTGAGTGTGTCCTGAAAGCTGTAGATCTACTCGCCACTGTTTAAGTACGCTAGCTGAATCGGGATTATGGGATAAGACAATGCGAGGTGTATCTAGGGGAATTTGTTCTAGTACTTGTACTGGTTTAAATTCTCGTGACCCAAAATCAGGTAAACCAGCGATCGCCAAACCGTCTCCTAACGGATAGGCCACTTCATTCCAAAGTATTTTGAGCTTAATTTTATCTAAAGACCGAATAATCTGTTGTCCTGCGGTAGGGGGAATAAGGTCATGATTTCCCAAACAACCATAGACTCCATGTTTACTCTTGAGGTTTTGCAGGTGAGTTGCTAATTCAGATATTGGTTGAGGATTATCGGTAACAAAGTCTCCCGTAATCAGAACTAGATCTGGGTTAACCTCATTGCTAAGAGCGATCGCCTGACAGAGAGTTGCCTCGGTTAAACGTATTCCATCGTAATGTAAATCCGATAGCTGTACTATTTTAATACCCGATAAATGAGGCGATAAATTCTTGATGGCGATCGCTATTTTCTCTACCTTGATGGGTTCGGTAATCATCATCTTGTCTTGTGTTGAGAGCTAAAAATACATTTTATTGATTAAAAAAAATCACGGATCTGAGAACGGCAAAGTAGAATAACAACATATATTGGTTTTGCCAACTGACACCAGAATTTGAATTTATATCATACTGTGAGGCATTTATGAGCCGAATCAAAATATTTTTGCTACTATTGATTATCGCTGCACTGAGTATTATTTTTCTTCAAAACCGAGAACCGATCACGCTCCAGCTGCTTTGTCCTGATAATGCCAGTTCATCATGCTTATATCAAACTGTCCCATTACCTTTAGCTGTGTGGATTGGTCTATTTATTTTAAACGGAGCGATCATTAATTTACTGGTACAGTTTCTGAGTGCATATGGTTACTCCAACTCTAATCGACAAAAATATGCTTTAGATGATGATTTGTATGCTAAGGAACAAAACTGGCAGCCAAAAAGCCGCAATGAGTATGCAAAATCAGCAGCGCTCGATGATTCTTTAATTCAAGATAAATTCCCTAATGTCAGCACTTATGAGGTGAAGCAAGAGCCACAAAATGTAGAGCGTTCGGGTTCTACTTATTCTTATAAATATCGAGAAGCAAGCGATCGCCCTAAAGATGAGCGATATAACGCTCAAAAAACATCAGCTGAACCTGAAATTAATGCCAACGTTACTCCCGAACAAGATGACGAAGACTGGATTTAAGAATATTGTTTAGCTGCAAATATTTCTCTTGATTCTTGCTTTACCATACCTAGCATAGTGGCTTGTTGCAGATCAATAAATGCTTCTAGATCTTCAAGTTCGTATTTATTTCTCAACATCGTTCTTAGCTTTTCTTCTGCCTCTAGGGTCAAGTACCCTGTGATCAAGGCTTGCTCTACTATCTCGCGAATTAATTTCATAGTTAATTGATTATCCTCATAATTATTATAAAGTTTATTTAAAGAACTATAAGTTTATCGTGAGTAAATTTATTCACATTCAGAGTTCTTATCCAGGAAATAAAGGTATATATATAAATATTTGCCGATTAATTATTAAAGTTTAGTTAAACTTGTGTATTTTTTCTGTAATTTAGATCACCCTTGCTTCTCAAAGCGATCGCTCAAGATGATGCTTTGATAAAGCAATTAACAATTCGAGCTATCAATGAAAAAAAAGCTATTTTGGCTCAGTTCTCTTTGATTAAAGATAGACAATTTACCGTTAATTTTGGTTCCAAGGGTAGCAAAAACCAAGATCGCTCCCCACAACATACGTGTAAACACTTAAAAAAGCTTAAAATTCAATATTGTAGCGTAAGTTAGCCGTCAGTAATTCTAGTATCGACTATGAGTAATTTATTGCAGGGTTTAAATATCTATTTAATCGGCATGATGGGTTCAGGAAAGACCACTATTGGTAAACATCTCGCTCAGAGTCTGGATTATCGTTTTATAGATACAGACCAAACTATAGAAGCGATCGCCAAAAAACCGATTTCAGCAATTTTTGAACGAGAAGGAGAGGTCTATTTTCGGGAATTAGAAACCAAAGTATTAGGCGAATTATCGGCTTATACTCGCTCAGTAGTTGCCACTGGAGGCGGAATTATTCAACAACAAATTAACTGGAGTTATCTAAGACAAGGTTTAATTATCTGGCTCGATGTAGATTTAGAAACCTTGCAAACAAGAGTCGCTCAAGATCGAACCAGACCATTAGCTGAGCAACTAGAATCATTGCTCGAAACCCGCCGTCCTTTATATGCTCAAGCAGACATCCACATCCCAATTAAACCAGAACAAGGCCCAGAAAAACTATCTACCCAAATTATTAATATCATTCCCACTGTTCTTAAGACTCAGGTTTAGTATGCTGATTAAAATTAATTAAAAGATTAGTGCAGTGCTGACATTGCCAACAATTAGCAATCTTATCCTCAAGACTTAAATTTTATGCTCAACGACAGCGAATATTTTCAAGAAGCAGCAGCGACTCGCGTTCGGGTTCTTAGTGAAGCCCTGCCCTATATTCAAAAGTTTGCCAATCGAACCATCGTGATTAAATACGGTGGTGCAGCCATGAAAGATAGTAGCCTGAAAGCGAAGGTAATCAACGATGTGGTTTTTCTGGCCTGTATCGGAGTGCGCCCCGTAGTTATTCACGGAGGAGGACCTGAAATCAATACCTGGCTAAAGAAAATAAATATTGAGCCATTGTTTAAGGATGGGTTGCGAGTCACGGATGCGGCAACCATGGATGTAGTAGAAATGGTTTTAGCAGGTAGGGTCAATAAAGACCTTGTGTCATTAATTAATCGTGCAGGGGCGTTAGCAGTAGGTCTGTGTGGCAAAGATGGTAATTTAATTCAAGCCCGTCCAGTAGGCAAAGAAGGAGTTGGCTTTGTCGGAGAAGTAACTAACATTGATACAGGATTAATTGAAACCTTAGTTAGTAGTGGTTATGTTCCAGTCATTTCTAGCGTTGCTGCCGATGAAAATGGACAGGCATATAACATTAATGCCGATACGGTAGCGGGAGAAATTGCCGCAGCTTTACAGGCAGAAAAGCTAATCCTCTTAACTGATACTCCTGGAATCTTATTTGACTATCATGATCCATCAACTCTCATCAAAAAACTAGATATCCAGAAAGCGAGAGAGTTAATTGAACAGGGAGTTGTCTCAGGGGGAATGATTCCAAAAGTCTCTTGCTGCGTGAGATCGCTGGCACAAGGAGTTAAGGCCGCTCACATTCTCGATGGTCGTTTACCTCATTCATTGCTGCTAGAAATTCTTACCGATGAGGGAATTGGTTCGATGATTGTAGCATCGGAATTGATGAACTAACCATAAACTATTTACGAATAATGCGAATATAGCTACTGTCATTGTTGCGGTAGCTTTCGACATAATTTGATGGCTTGATAATGATTACCGTGTCTCTGCCGTGGCGATCGCTTCGGCGGTGGGTATGGTGATAATCGCGACCGTATCTAGATTTGCGTTCCCTGTCCCCTGAATAGCCATAATCATCACGTGGATTATATCGGCTTTCAGGCAGAGGAATATGAGTTCGGGGGCGAAGATTGAGCGGAGTTGGTCCATTGATACGGCTACGGACACCGACTTGAGCTAGCTCAAAACCACTCTGAATTCGATCTGGTGTCGCCTGCGCTGGAGATTCAATGATGCCAAATGCTCCTAGAGAAATAGTTAAAGCACCTAAAAGCGATCGCCAATTAAATTTATTTTGAGCTTGCTGATCCATAATCTGTTGCTCCGCTCTTGAATACTGGAAGTAAATTATTTAATAATGAATTTAAGTAATTACCACAATATATTGATATATTAACGTGACGGCAGATAACAGAGAAAAGTTTCAGCAGAAATATCAAGCGGGACAACAAGCTTTAGAAAGAGGACAATATCGCCTCAGCATTGAAAATTTGTCAGCTGCTACAGAATTAGTTGCGCCTAATTCCCGTCAAGGTGGAGAAGCTCAAATTTGGTTGGTTACCGCTTATCAAGCAGCCCATAAAATCGACGAGGCGATCGCTCTGGCTCAAGACTTAGTTACTCATCCTGACACCAAAACCCGCGAACAGGCGCAGCGCATCCTTTATATTATTAAAGCTCCTGTACTCAAGCGACCTCAAGAATGGATGAGTGAAATTCCCGATCTAACTGAAGCCGAGCAAAGTGCATCTCGATATGTTGCAGCCAAAAAGCAACTGGTGTCCCCACCTGTTGAACTAGAATTGGAAGATCTCGAACCCTCTCCTCCTCATACCCAAGATAATCAGTTTGTCTGGTTTGCTCTCGTATTGGTGGGATTAATTATGGGCAGTTTGCTCTGGCTAGGTAGAGCTTGATATTGCTCCTGACTCCTGACTTCTTACACCATTGCACCTGTACCAAAAAACTTGGGTGGTTCATCTAGGGTATAAACAGTTGTTTCGGCTGCGATCGCTTGACGAATATATAAAGGCGTTTGCATAATCCCTAAAAAAGTCATCCCGTCGATAAAACGATAACCTCCAGTGGTTTTTTCTTGAAGCAAGCGATCTATTAATTCTGGCTGGGGTTGACGATCAATCGGTTCGTCAGAACATAGCGCAAATCCCCAAGCGCGACCATAAGAAGGAGTGGGTGCAGATAAAGAAGTTACATTACTAAATACTGATTTGAGAGTATTAACTAAACGAGCATGATCTTTAACTTCTGGCGGAGATATTGGGCCAGCTTGAACCATAACAAAACCGCCAGGGTTGAGTACTCTTTTCAATTTGGTAAAATATTCCTTGGTAAACAGGGCAAACGATGGCCCTGATTCAATTGGATCGCTGAGATCGGAAATAATCACGTCCCAGGTTTCAGTAGTAGTGTCTAAAACCTCAAGTGCATCGGCAATCATCAGCTTTACACGAGGATCGGCAAAAGCATTTTGGTGCATTTCAGGGAGGTGCTGCTTACAGGCTTCTACTACCTCTCCATCAATATCAATCATCGTCACTTGCTGAACACTTTTCCACCGCAAAACTTCCCGAATAGTTGCACCTTCGCCACCGCCTAAAACTAAAATTCTTTGCGGATTTTGATGAGCAATTAAGCCTGGATGTACCAAGGCTTCATGATAAATAAACTCGTCTACGGTACAAGATTGCCATTTGCCATCTAAAACTAATCCTTTGCCAAAAGCTCCTGTTTCGACAATGTACATCTCTTGGTAAGGTGTTTGTTGATATGCCAAAACCTTAGTCACTCCATGAGTATAAATATCCCAAGGGGTTATATATTCGTTGATCCATAGATCTGCTTTAAGTTGGCTACCAGACATACATTAACTATGAGGAGATAAAGAATGATGAATAAACAAGCATAGCAAAGTTGGTAGGAGAGATTCAATGATTTCGCACTCTTTATCCGTTAAGCTAGTGAAGTACGGTATTTGTTTTTGATTTTAGCCGATCTCAAAAAGATCCCACAAGAGTTCTGTTCTATAAGCTAACAGTATTACTACGACCTGGATATATGCTACTCAAGACCGACGAATTATCGCTCCCGATCTAGATGCTCAAACCATTCGCCACTTGAGAGGATAAAGTTTATTCGATGAATGATTGCTGGAAACTGCTTAGCTAAAATCCTTGTCCTGAAGGCTTTGATAGCGATAGAAATTTAGAATATCTAGTAAAATGCCAACAATGCTGAGGGTAAGACCTAGAGTTAATACACCATGAAGCGGCTTCCCGTCACCAAACACTGCCAAAAAATTTAAAATATGAAGCATTCCTTGTTCACTTACTGACAAAAATCCTGGAACATAGCTAGTAAAAATTAGAAGTCCAAGTATTGCACCAATTAAGAGTACTGGAGCAGCAAAGCTGATCAAAGCAGCTAAAAACAAGGAGAGAAATAAATTTGACACAACTTATATAAATGATTTTGCTGAAAGTATTTGTCAAACAAAGGCTAGATTAATCAACTGCCCTATTTACTTAATTACTTACACAATATTCGGTAAAAATTGACTTGGGCAGCGAATTTCAAAAATCTTAAATAATCATTACTAGTACAGGGTAAGCTTTACTATTCTTAAGCTTTGTAGCCAAAAATACATTTAAATAACAATTAAATGTTCGACCATTCCTAGATCTCGCTAGCGGCAATTTTTAAGCAAATTAAGAAATTGGTTAAGAACTATCTCAACTTGCTACACTATTGATTTAAACTCCACCACTATTTGTCAGACTTGAGTATTGATTCAGTTTAGGAGCAGTATTTTGTCCTGGAAACGTTTAGATGCTCGTCAACCAAGTCAGCTTCGCCAGCATAGCTTTCACTTGGATTTTCTCGAAAATCCTTTGTCATCGGTAATTATTGAATGCGGCAAGACTAAGGTTCTCTGCACCGTAAGCATTGAAGAGCGAGTTCCCAGATTTTTACTCAATAGTGGTCAAGCGTGGCTTACCGCCGAATACAGGATGTTACCAGGAGCGACTAATACGCGTCATGCAAGGGAACTAATGAAGCTTTCTGGGCGTACTCAAGAAATTCAAAGGTTAATTGGGCGGAGTTTGAGAGCCGCAATAAATCTTAAAGGGTTGGGAGAAAAAACGATTACGATTGATGCTGATGTTCTTCAGGCTGATGCAGGAACACGCACCGCATCGATTACTGGAAGCTATGTAGCCTTAGCTCATGGAATCAATAAATTAATTGCCGCAGGAGAAATCAAAACATCTCCCTTAATCGAACCTGTGGCAGCGGTATCGGTAGGATTAATTGAGGGAGAAGCGTTTCTAGATTTAGACTATCCAGAAGACGTGGCAGCAGATGTAGATCTAAACGTAGTAATGAATGGCAAACTGGAATTGATTGAAATTCAGGGGACAGCTGAGTCTAATAGTATGACGCGATCGCAACTAAACCAAATGTTAGATTTAGCTGAGAAAGGAATTAAAGAATTGCTCGCAGCGCAACAAGCTGCGTTATATAAGTAAAGAGGGGCAAGCCAGTACTTTGCCCGTAAAGCAATAAGGTAATTAGGAAATTATGAAGCCCGAATCCAATACTGAGTCAACGAACGTCTGGGATTATAAACCTGGGTGGTGTCAACCCTGGTCAATTATTTCCACAGGGCTAGTTATTGTTGCTGCTAGCTGGCTAATTTTACACAATATCTGGGTGACTATCGTTATTTCCTTGCCAATTATTGTTTGGTGGGTATATTTTTTAATTCTTTACCCAAAAGCATTTGCTCAATATGTAACATCTCAAACAACTTCAGTGAATTTAGACCACTAGCAAAACTCCTGCCTAAAGTTAAAACTCTATTAACTTTTAACTTTTTAAGGTTTATTGCTCATTGCTTTATAAGCTGCCCAGCCTCCCAAGTCAGAAATATCGGGCCAATTGTGCTTCTCAACTAATTCTTGCGGATAAAGCATGGCGATCGCCTGTTCGCCTCCCTCTAGGTTTATCGTATCAGGATACATATGAGGAGGTTCGTTAGCCAACAAATATTCATACTGTTCGTTAGTCATGGCATAAACTTCGCCAGGAATACTAACGCCATCTGTTTCTACGGCATAAATAGCGGGATGCCAGCCATTTTCTGCTGAGTGAAGGCGATACTGAGGCAAAGTTTGAGCAGTTTTAATCAATTTGGCGTTGGTAAGATTTTGGTGATCTGGCTGCCCAGTTAAAGCGGAACCACAAATAAAAATGTGTTTGATATCTGATGCTGTTGTCATATGGTTATTTTGATGTATACGATTCGATGTTATTGATAATTTCTAATTCTCGAACAACCCTGGCTTTGCTAGCAATTAAATGTTCTTTGACCATTTTTTGGGCTAATTCAGGGTTTCTATCGGCGATCGCCTCATACACTTGTCGATGTTCTAGGCGAATTTCCAATACTTGAGGATTATGTTTAGTAGTCTGCACTCTTAGCAATGCCATCTTATCAAAAACTTGCTTAAGTAACGCTAATAACCACTGATTAGCCGAACTCTCCGCGATCAAATAATGAAATTGGCAATCCAAATCGAGAAGTTCCTGACTATTAGATTTACTCGACACAGATTCTGCTGATTCTGCCAATAGCACCAATTTTTCTAGTTGCTCTAGCTGATCGGGGCTAATAAGTTCGCAAGCACTGGCTACTGAAAGCTGTTCTAGGGCTATACGACAATCATAAAGCCCAATTGCATCTTGAATAGAAAGAGTCGTAACTTTAAAACCACCATTAGGATGAGATACAATTAACTTCTCTCGATGTAATTGCCCAATCGCCTCGCGAATTGGAGTACGGCTAACGTTTAACTTTTTGGCTAATTTCGTCTCAACTACTCGTTCACCCGAAGCCAAATCTCCTGTTAAAATGATTTTTCTTAGGGCTTGGTATACTTGTTCTCGTAGGGACTGGCTGCGTTGAATAGCAATCATAGGTTGAGTTGAAACTCATTGAAAACTACTAAGTGTTTTAGTAAGTTATAAACATTTTTTAGGGACTCAAGTATACAGTATACTCACATATAGTAATTCCAGATTTTATTTCAGCAAAAATTCGGTTCTAATAATACTGTTGATTAAGCGATCGCATTGGTGATCAAAGAAATTGATCTAGCCTTGAGCAGCTAATTACTCTATTGTCCTACCTCGATTCAGCAACGGCGTTGCTCTGAGTAGTACTTTCTGTTGACAATGTAGGAGAATAATATGTTAGTATAATTTGGCAAATCTGGGTCATTAGCTCAATTGGATAGAGCACCGCCCTTCTAAGGCGTAGGTTTCAGGTTCAAGTCCTGAATGACCCGTTGTGTGCTATGGCTTGCAGCCTAAGATTTTCTCTGAAAACCTACGTCAGTAAGGACAAGTCGACATTGATCAAGTTTGTGGAATGTCTAGAGACTTGTAATGGCTTTGAATCGTATTTAGGGAGTACCATTAAACGCTTTTAGAATATGTAGAGTACTAGGAATAAAATCTAAAAAGCTTATAGCTTATAGCTATCAAACGAATAACTATAACGGAGTGTATCCTAAGGGATACTTTTTAATTCACATTAGACGTAATATAGTTTATAAAACAGGGTCTTGAGCATAATTTAAGCGTATTTGTTCGAGCTGCCTTATTTTCTCGATGGCGGTTTGGATTTCTTGGTAATAATACTCCATCAGCTTTAAATCCGTGGCTGGGTTAAGATTCTCTAGCTGCTGAGAGCAGTAAATCTGACGTTTTTGATAGTTTACCTGTTCTAAAGAAGCGATCGCTTCGGCTACTCGAACTTCGGTACGAAAAACATCTTCTTGGGTTTTTTCATCTAGATGAAACAGCTTAGTCACAGCCATCATGGTGGGTGGAAAATCTGGACTACGATTGTGTAATTCACTCAATAGGGGATTAAGATTGCTCATTGATGAGCTGGATATTTCCGCCTCTACTGTCAGTATCTGTTGCCACAAGAACCGATGGCAAGCGAGATTAAACAATAAGTCTTTAGCTTCTAACTCTGCAATAATTTGCTCTCGATAGCGCGGGTAGTGAAGATAAATCCGCAAGAGCAAAGCCTCGGCTTGTTCTAATAGTTCGCTTTCGGGATTGGTAGCGATCGCTAGAGTTGATTGAGTAACCGAATGAGGCTGTTTGTGACGAGCGTAGTTAGCTGGATATCGAGGATGAGCCGACTTAATTTGCGATTTGAGGGTAGCCAAATTTTGTAAGACTAGTCTGGCATCACCCAGACTCAACAAGTCGGCACAGTGGGTGAGATAATGATTGCGCTGATTAGCATCCTGTAGTTTATTGAGCAGCTTAATCATTCCTGCTGCTACCTGCTGAAACTCGTCCGCAGCTTTCAGGTTTTTGTCGGCTAACAAACGATTAATTAACCAATCTAACCATAGTGGAGCATTTTCGAGAGCCTGAAAGTAAATTACTACCCCATCCTCTCTGCCTTTAATAAATTCGTCGGCATCTTTACCGTCGGGCAAATTGAGAATCCGTAACTGTACTACTCCACCGTAAACCAGATCTTCTAGCTCCCCGATCGCTCTAGCGGTGGCTTTATTTCCCGCGTTGTCGGCATCAAAATTAAGCACTACCTGCTTAGAGGGAGTAAAGCGAAGCAACTGCTTAAGTTGGTTTTGAGTAAAGGCTGTACCCAGTGATGCTACTACATTTTCGATTCCCGCCTCGTGGAGGGCGATCGCATCAAAATAACCCTCCACCACTACCGCACAGTCTGCTTGAGTGATGTGACTGCGAGCTTTATCGAGAGCAAATAAAGTTTTACTTTTATCAAATAAAGGAGTTTCGGGAGAGTTAAGATATTTAGGCTGGTCTTCGTCTTTTAAACTACGACTACCAAAGCCAATAATTCTGCCTTGGAGATCGGCGATGGGGATGATTAGGCGATCGCGAAATACATCATAGTAGCCGCTGCCTGTTTTCCTTGGTTTAATTAATCCTGCCTCTTCTACCAGATTGACAGGATAACGTTTTTGTTCGACTAAATACCGATAAAGCGTTTCCCACCCCGCAGGAGCATAACCAAGCTGAAAGTTACTAATCGTTGTCGCTTCAATTTTTCTTTGCTGAACCAAATAAGTGAGAGCTGTTTCTCCCTGAGACTGATGCAGAGCATGTTGAAAAAAGCTAGAGGCGATCGCTAAAATTTCGTATAGCTGTTCTTTTAAAGTTTGCTGACGCTGAATCTCCTGTCTTTGTTCTGGTTCAACTGTCTTAATTTCCACCTGATAGCGACGAGCTAGATCAAGCACCACTTCGGCAAAAGATTGTTTACCAATCTCCATCAAAAACTTATAGGCGTTTCCTCCTTGATTACAGCCAAAACAGTAATATAGCTGCTTATCTTGGCTCACGCTAAAGCTTGGAGTTTTTTCGTTGTGAAAAGGACATAACCCCAAAAAATCCTTGCCTCGTTTGCGTAAGACGATATGTTCTGAGATGACATCAACAATATCAACTCGCTGCTGTACTTCTTCAATCGTGTCTGGATGCAGTCTGGGAATCACGTCTTGCCTGTTAGTTTGCTTAATTCGTAACTCAATCATAATAAATTTTGAGTTACTACTATTAGAGTAAAATTATTAGATAATACTCAACTGAGTAGGCACAGCTTAGGTTTAACTCAATCCAAAACTGACCAGCATTATTGCCTACCCTACTGCGATCGCCGAAATATATGCTGACACAATGGGATTGCTTTCTCAAGAATTTAGGCCAATGGCATGGCTCATTTACTCGTTTCTCGCCCCAAGGAGAAGAAACAGTCGATACACCTACCCTAGTAACTCTTGAAGGACTTAACCACAATCAAAAAGTTCATCAGGTAGTTCGCTATTTACCACCAGATGAGCCAGCTCGCGATGTTGTGGTGGACTATGATTCCCTTAATCGTAGCATCTTGTTTTTTGAGAATGGAGCTTTTTCTCAAGGAAGTATGCAGTGGGGCCCTTATAGTACTTTTGGCGGTGAATTTGGCTTAATTGATAATCAGTTCGGCGATGGTTCTCGTAGACTGCGGATGGTGGAACTTTATAACACTTCTGCTCAACTAGAAAGGGTAGTGTTAATCAGAGAAAAACTACCTGATAGCAAGGTGCCAGAAAGACCAATTCTCACCCTAGATAGTCTATTAGGCGCATGGCAGGGAGAGGCGATTACTCTCTATGCAGATCTTAGAGAGCCAAGCAGGTTTACTAGCCATCTCCAGATTGAACGAAAAGACAGTAATCATATTAAACAAAGCTTATCCTTTGGCAATCAGACTATTAGCTCCAACGCCAGAATAGACGGCACAAAATTATTATTTGACAGCAATTTACCCACTCAAATTATGTTGCTCCCTGACGGTGCATCCTGCAACTGCCCTCTGAAGATTCAACTAGGTCACAATTTTGTCTTAGAAATGGGTTGGTTACTGCAACCTAACATCAGACAGAGAATTATCCGTAGCTATAACGAAAAAGGTAATTGGGTTAGCTGTACTTTAGTAACCGAGCAGAAAGTCTAGTATCGATACGCTCACGGGGTGACAAGGAACTCAAAAGTGAGATGAGCAGTTAAATGTAGCGATGAGATGGTAAGACTCACGGGGTCAACCTAATTGAGAGGACCCCACATCAAAAATGTTGCCAGAATTTGATCACAAATGCATCTCACATTTATTAACTCCAAGACAATATGCGACCCTGAGAATAATCGTACTAGTTCTACAGACATTAGGCATCATGATTGAGCGCAGTAATTTACCAGAACGAATATCAATATGTTTGCTGGGATGAAATAAGCTGTAAGTGTTAGTAGTGCGATCAAAGTCAGAAATTTCCTAAGCATGATTATCCTGAAAAGCTTTTAGCTCTAAAGTTTACCCTATCTCTGCCTTGCCAAAGGGCTAATTGGTTGCGATCGCAACTTTACCAAAGTATCGAGATCGAATAGAATTGCGATCGCTTGCCGATGAGCCTTTTTTACCATTCCTACTCCGATTCTGGCGATCGCTGTTGCTTGGCACCAAAACTCTACCTCTCCTATCCTCGAAGACTTTTTGGCGTTAGTGAAACTAATGTAATCATTATTGATCAGACGTTTCTTAGCAAAAGAAAATGCCGCTCCAATTTATAGTACAATACAAGTAAATATGCATTGAAGAAAAAATCAATATATTGAACGAGACTTAATTTCTGTGCAGGCAAAGCACTACTTTGCTCTTACTCTTAGTTGCTCGTAACTAATTTTTTACCAAAGTTCTTAACTTCACCAGAATAAATAGGGGATTAACCCTATAATCAAAAACCAATTTAGGAAGCTTTCTAGCAGCCTAAAAACCTTTTATGTTAGAATTTTTGAGTATTTTTTCATAACGCATCAAATTCAAAGCTAATCAGGCATTTTCGGAGAAACTACATGACTACCACTTACGATGCAGATCAAATTCAGGTTCTGGAAGGACTCGAAGCAGTACGCAAACGTCCAGGGATGTATATTGGTTCAACAGGACCAAAGGGGCTGCATCATCTAGTATATGAGGTGGTGGATAATTCCATCGATGAGGCACTTGCTGGTTTTTGCACCCATATAGAAGTTGATATTAATTCTGACGGGTCAATTACCGTAACTGATGACGGGCGAGGTATTCCTACAGGAATTCATTCTAAAACAGGCAAGTCTGCTTTAGAGACTGTAATGACGGTGCTGCATGCTGGCGGTAAATTTGGCGGTGCAGGAAGCGGTTATAAGGTTTCTGGTGGTTTACACGGGGTAGGTATATCTGTGGTTAACGCCCTGTCCAAATTAGTTGAGGTTACAGTCTGGCGGGAGCAACAAGTTTATCGGCAACGCTACGAAAAAGGTAAACCCCAAGGACAATTAACTGTACAGCCTAACGAAGAACAACCAAAACGTACTGGCACTTCAGTTCATTTTATTCCTGACGATACGATCTTTACCGAAACAACCGTTTTTGAATACGAAATTTTGGCAAAGCGGTTAAAAGAACTAGCCTATCTCAACGCAGGAATTAAGATTACTTTCACCGATAATCGCGAAGCAGAAATACGTCAAGATGTTTTCTGTTACGAAGGTGGAATTAAAGAGTATGTCGAATACATGACGCTAGAAAAAGACCCTTTGCATCAGGACATTATTTATGTCAATAAAGAAAAAAATGGTGTAACAGTTGAAGTTGCTTTGCAGTGGTGTATTGATTCCTATAGCGATAATTTGTTGGGTTTTGCCAATAACATTCGTACCATTGATGGAGGCACTCACCTGGAGGGGTTAAAAACTGTTCTGACCAGAACAATGAATACCTTTGCTCGTAAGCGCAATAAGATCAAAGATAACGAATCTAATCTGGGAGGAGAGAACATCCGCGAAGGATTAACGGGTGTCGTCTCGGTTAAAGTACCCGATCCTGAATTTGAAGGGCAGACTAAAACCAAACTTGGTAATACAGAAGTTCGGGGAATTGTCGATTCTTTAGTCGGGGAAGTTTTAAATGACTATTTAGAGTTTAATCTCAACGTCGGCGATGCCATTATTGAAAAGGCAGTTCAGTCCTTTAAAGCAGCTGAAGCAGCCCGCCATGCTAGAGAGTTAGTTCGTCGTAAATCGGTTTTAGAGTCTTCTCCTTTACCAGGGAAACTAGCTGACTGTAGTTCTCGTGATCCAGAAGAATCCGAGATCTTTCTCGTGGAAGGAGATTCGGCGGGTGGTTCGGCCAAGCAGGGACGAGACAGAAGGTTTCAGGCAATTTTGCCTCTCAGAGGTAAGATTATTAACATCGAAAAGACCGATGATAGTAAGATCTATAAGAACAACGAGATTCAGTCGATGATTACCGCCCTGGGGTTAGGTATCAAAGGAGACGAGTTCGATCCTTCTCAGCTACGCTATCACCGCATTGTGATCATGACGGATGCTGACGTTGATGGGGCGCACATCAGGACTTTAATTTTAACCTTCTTCTTCCGTTACCAAAGAGCTTTAGTAGATCAAGGCTATATTTATATTGCCTGTCCTCCTTTGTACAAGCTAGAAAGAGGACGCAACCATCAATATTGTTATAGCGATCGCGAATTACAACAGTGTATTAGTGAATTTCCCGCTAACGCCAACTATACTATTCAACGTTTTAAAGGGTTGGGTGAAATGATGCCTCAACAACTTTGGGACACGACTATGAATCCTGAAACCCGTGCCATGAAACGAGTAGAGATTGACGATGCAGCCGAAGCAGATCGCATTTTTACGGTCTTAATGGGCGATCGTGTTGCTCCTAGAAGGGAATTTATTGAAACTCATGCACCCAAGCTAAATCTAGACGACTTAGATATTTAAACTAAATCCGATTACCAAAAGTTACAACAGTAATGGAGAAGTAGGTATCATTAATCAAAAAAATAGCTAAAAACGTACGTCATTAAATGAATCAGCAACGCCGTTTTGTTTAATGCACCACATTCAACCAGTTTTCCACTTCTTGCCAACCTAAGCCCTGACGTACTACTTCTGGTTCATCGCTGGTAAAGTCAAGAATCGTTGATACTTTAAAACCTGGGTCAATTTGATTATCAATAATGATGTCAACCTGATTTTCTAAGGTATCAAACAGATAAGCCTTGTCCACATTCATCGTTGGGTATTCACCTTCTTCATCGGGTAGATGCGCTGAAGTAGAAACCACCGGATTACCCAAGGTTTTTAATAGTTCTTGGCATAGTACGTTATCTGGGACTCTGATCCCTGTTGTCTTGCGCTTAGGACTCATCACCAGCTTTGGTACTTGTTTACTAGCAGGAAGTAAAAAGGTATATGGGCCAGGAATCAAATGTTTCATAATACGATAAGCGCGATCGCTTACTGTGGCGTATTGGGAAATATTGGATAAAGAAGAACACAAGAAGGTTAAGGGTTTATCATTCGACATCTGCTTAATTCTTCTAACTTTTTCTATTCCTGTTTTGACGCTAAGATCGCAGCCAATAGCATAAACCGTATCAGTAGGATAAAGCATCACTGCACCTTGTTTTAAAGCAGCGACAATTTGCTCGATACTGCGTTGTTGGGGGTTATTGGGATGTAATTTATATAAAATCGCCATAATGCTAATCAATTGGTCTAGAATAATTTTTACTGAGTGAGCGTTCGATAGCTAAGATCATTCCAAGATTAAGCAAAATAGTATTTTATGGTTAAAATTGGCTACTTAGAATGTCCTACAGGAATTGCCGGGGATATGTGCTTGGGGGCATTGATCGGCTGCGGTTTACCTTGGCAATATTTGGTCGATAGTCTCAAGAGCTTAGGTATAGAACAAGAATACCAGTTAAGCACTGAGCAAGTTATTCGCAATGGGCAAACAGCTACTAAAGTTCAGGTTAATTTACAGCCAGAACATCAGCACAAATATAATAACTACCACGGTCATTATCCCGCCAGAAATTTACCAGAGATTGAAAATTTAATCAAGAATGCAACTTTACCTGAGAGGGTACAACATTGGAGTCTCAATATATTTCGCAACCTAGCGATCGCCGAAGCCGCAGTCCACGGTATTCCCCCCGAAAAGGTTCATTTTCACGAGGTTGGGGCAACCGATGCGCTCGTCGATATTGTCGGTACTTGTATCGGCTTAGACTGGCTAGATATTGAGCAATTATATTGCTCACCGATGCCGACAGGAGGAGGAACGATTAAAGCTGCCCACGGTAAGTTGTCTGTTCCTGTCCCGGCGGTAGTAAAGCTATGGGAGACAAGAAAAGTACCAATATATAGTAATGGTATCAAAAAAGAGCTAGTTACACCAACCGGTGCCGCGATCGCCACGACTTTAGCGATTGATTTTGGTGAGCCTCCCGCGATGAAACTAGCTACAATTGGCTTGGGCGCAGGTTCTAGAGATTTAGAAATTCCTAATATATTGCGGTTGTGGATTGGCGAAGCAGCAATAAATCAGCCAAAGTTCAAATTAAAGCAAGAAACCATTACGGTATTAGAAACTCAAATCGACGATCTCAACCCGCAAGCAGTGGCATATACCCTCGACCAGTTATTGACGGCGGGTGCGCTAGACGTATTTACTCAAAGCATCGGCATGAAGAAATCACGCTCTGGCATTCTTTTAACTGTTATCTGTCATCCTGAGATAGCCAATATTTGCCAAACCATTATTTTCTCTGAAACGACTACTTTGGGAATTCGCCAACGTACTCAACACCGAAGTATTCTCGATCGCGAAATCAAGCCCGTGGAAACCAAATATGGTGCAGTAAGAATTAAAATCGCTAGCTGGGGAGAAGGAAACAATCGGCAAATACTTAATGTACAGCCAGAATATGAAGACTGTGCGGCTTTAGCTCGTCAACATAATGTTCCCTGGAAAGAAATATCCCAAAGTGCGATCGCACTTTGGGATAGTAACCAATAATATTTTTTACGGTAAGTTGAATCATTGAACCAAGAATACCCTCGCGACGCGAAGGGCGCGATATGCGGAGCGGTATCCTTTAGGACGTAAGGACATAATCCTTTAGGGCTAATCCTTTAGGACTTTAGGCAGGCATTGGTCACAAGTTAAGGAAATTAGAAAAAAGTCAAGAGAAAAACCAAATCATGTAAAACTCAGAGAGAGTAGGCAATTGAACGATTGGATTTCTCTATGAACAAGAGTAAGAGACT
>JBHJNW010000052.1:0-19451 GCA_050330395.1 Pleurocapsa sp. | reverse complement strand
CTACTTATCGAGCAGCGATCTACCTGGCACTTACGAGATTCTAGCCAAGCTTTGCGTTCTGCATGAGCAAAGTTATAGACACTCCGACAGATACTAAAATACTGCTCAAACTGCCTTATTTGTTGCTGTGTTGGCTTGATTTTGTATCGATATGCGTAGGTAATCATTGCCTGACCTGTAATGATATTATAATTACAATACAGTTTAACGCTAGTTTATGTCAAGCAGTTTCAATAAAGGTTTTAGGTCGGTTTACAAACTTACCGCTCATATTGTTCTAGTTACAAAATATCGCAAGAAAGCAATCAACCAAGAACGGTTAATTAGACTAAAAGAAATATTCGAGCAAACTCTAGTGAAATGGGATTGTTTGCTTGTTGATTTCAATGCTGAGAGCGACCACTGCCACTTGATCGTAGAGTTCAAGCCAGACATTGAGCTATCTAAATTGATTGCCAACTTAAAAACTGTAAGCTCTAGATTAGTTCGCAAGGAATACCCAGAGCTTAGTAGGCAGTATTTTTATGGCAAACCTTATTTTTGGACTGGTGCATACTTTGTTGCTTCCTGCGGTGGCGTTACAGTTGAGCAATTAAAAGCTTATGTTGAGAAGCAATCTAGTCCTCAGAAATAAGGATGCTACGCAGTTTTGTATACTGGACAAAATTCATCTCACCGTTAACCTCCTATCGTCGGTTTAACGGGAGTCCTCTTTTGTCACTTAAGATAGCCAGAAAACTCTCTGACAAGTCTACGATCTATACACTCGTCCAAAAGGAGCTTCATGCTATGCCATTGTACCAATAAGTTGTTTTCCTGCCTCTTCCAGAAAGGCAACAACCTGCTCTCTTGTCACAGTTGGAAATCCATCCAAGAAATCGTCAATTGATTCCCCTGCTTTGAGATAGTCTAAAAGTGTCTGTACAGGAACCCTAGTACCAGCAAAAACTGGAGTACCGCCCATGACTTCGAGAGATGCGCTAATGATTGAGGAGTTTTTAAGCATATTTTAACCTCCAGACTAATAATTCTAGTTTACCAATTTTATGAGGCACAGTCCCCTGAAGTGGCTCTAAGTCAAGCAAAAGGACTTAATGACATCAACGTTATTCATGAATAATATCTCCGTTTAAAGGTTTAGCAATAAACCTAATCAACTTAGTAACTTTACTATCAATAGATTCATCCAGTCACGCAGTCACCCATTTTCCTAACGGTCTTATTGAGAATTTTGGAGAGCTTCCTGAGCTTTATTAAGACCATCAATCGCCACGTTATAGCTTTCGGTGTCCCCTTCTTGCATAAAAATTTCTGAGGCTTTTTTAAAATCAGCACTTGCGGCTTCAAAGTCTCTACGGGAATATAAAATTGCGCCACGGTTATGGTAGGGCTTGCCATAGTCTGGAGCAATGCGAATGGCACGATTATAATCAGCTAATGCTCCTGTTAAATCATTTAGCTCCTCTTTGACTAGCCCTCGGTTTAAATATGACCAGGGATCTGTGGGATTGATTTGAATCGAGCTGTTGTAATCTGATAAAGCCTGGGGTTTATTTCCCTGACGGTAGTGAGCTAATCCGCGACTAAAATATGCCAAAGCGAAATTAGGATTATTCTTAATCGCCCGATCATAATTAGCGATCGCTGCGGTCATGTCTCGTTCAGTATAATCAATTAAGCCCTGATAATATACTGCTACTACGTTGTTGGGATTTTTGTCGGCTGCTTCAATTAAATAATCATTTGCTCTGGTAATATCTCCTTTGGCAAGTAGTTCAATTCCCTCAACGTAGTTCTTGGTTGCCTCCACATCTATATCGCTATCTTCTTGCTCTGGCTGAGCGCGATCAACAATTAAAGCCGATTCACTCAAACCTATATCCGCTAAAGATTCGGTAAAGTTCTGAATCGGTATCGCTGCATTAAACCCTGTTTTCAGAGATTCAGGAATACTAGAAGTTTCATTTTTAACGCTGCCGATAACGTCCCCTTGACCATGAATTCCCACCAGATGACCGTTGGTATCAAACACCGCCCCGCCACTCATTCCCCGACGAGTCAGAGCCTGATAACGCATAGAATAGCCTTCAGAGGCAGTTTCACGAATGCTAGTAACTGTGCCAGTGGTAAACTCCCAGTGACGCTCTTGGTTAACTTCGGCAGTTAAAGGATAACCAGAGACAAAAATAGCTGCACCTGGGGCAGCATATTCAGAATTGCCGATAGTAGCAATCGAATAGGGATTAGTGCTTTTAAAAGTAATGTAAGCTAAATCTAAGCCTTTTTGCGTCAATGGTTTAACGTTAATTACTTGATGCTGCTGGTTGTCAGGGGTATTGACTAAATAGCCAATATTGACGTTTTTAACTACGTGATTTGCCGTTAAAACTGTATAAATATTATTTTCTTGGGCAATAATTACGCCTGAACCGCCAGGAATACCGAGATTATTTTCAATTTTGACCGTAACGGTTTCAGCGATCGCAGCTATTTCCGTGGGACTTTTGGCGATCGCCCTTGCAGGAGCAATAACTATAGCTACTGCTACTGTACCTGTAATGGCAGTAGTAAGATAAGAATTTAGTAATTGACTATTAATCAGCATTTTATCAGTGAGATTTGGTATGAGTTTGTTTACGGGATATCTAAAATAGCTTTTAGCTTTTAGATAATGATCAATTAAATAATTGGGAATAATTACCAATCGGAATTCCCCAGCTAGATTTAATCATTTGTGCAAGCTGTTCTGCTGGCGGTTCACTACCGTCTTCAAAAATATAAACTCCAAAACCAGGATCGCGATATTTACCCCGTCCATGAATTGCTACCAATAATCCCTCGGCATTAAAAATTGGACTACCGCTCATGCCAATTTCTGTATCATTGGTATAGCCAAGCTGATAGCCTTGGGGTAAAGATTTCACAAGAATGATCGATACTTCACCCTGAGTGAGACGAAATGCTTCGTTGCCTAAATCCAGACTATTAGACTCATTAATTTCCAGCGGAAACCCAGCAGCATAAACCGTATCGCCGATCTCAGGCATGGTTGTTTCTACTTGGGCAACGGGATATTCAACTTCACTATAAAATTGCAGCAAAGCCAAATCGGCATTTCCTAGTTGTTGAGGTGTTGCGGCTAATTGATATTGCTCATCATCGACGGTCAGAATTATCGGATTGCTAGAATCTACTACGTGCCAATTGGTTAAAACCGAATAGATATTATCATGGCGATTGATAATTACCCCCGATCCAGCAGAATTGGCTTTGACAACTCGAACCGTAGCTGATTGACATCGCTGATAGATTTCGCGATCGCGACTAGCTTCAGATAAAACATTACTTGTCGGTATTGATTGCCCGATGGCTGAATCGGGATACCAGTGAAGATTTTGATCGTCAATGGCGATCGCCATCACCATCATTAAAAACAAACCAAGTTTCCGTAATAATGAGCTAACATTGCTCTTTTTCATCAGCGAGAACTAAAAAATTAACAGAAAATTAATTATTAAAAGATAGCGGTCTAGAATAATTAATTACTTTCGGCTTGCATTAACTTTTCTTCAACATTAATATAGGGAACTTCCGTAGAAGTCTCGTAATTAGAATCTAAGTTTTGCTGTCCACTGCCCCAAGCAAACAAATTATTAAGCGCGGCAACTGCGTCTTGTCCTGGCCTCAGGGTATAAACAACACCTTCACATGGGCCATTATCACGACTAGCAACGCAAATTACCTGCTGGTTGTTTTGTGTTCCCAAGGTGACATATTTTAATTTGCCATTGAGTCTATATTCTTCTAAGCGTTGACTGACTGCTTGACAGCGAGATAAAGGAGTCCAGCTAGAGTTAGTAAAATGTTCGGAAATCCATTTGATCCAAGGTTCTTTACCTCCTTGAGAATTATGATACATAGTGGTGGGAATAGTAGCACTATCATCGCACCGAAACCCTTTTTGGATTTGAGCCTGAGCCGAACTGAAATTAAATGCCGTGATGCTACTGGCGATCGCCAAAGCAGCTAGGCTGAATGGGAATTTAAAAGTTGGCATTTTCATGGAAAATTCAACTGAAAATAGTCAGATTATGTAATTGGATATTACGTTTGTTTATTAATACTATGCAAAAACAGGTAAATTTCTTAGTCAGATTCTCTTGGGTATTTATCCAAAATAACCAAAGCGATCGCCTTTTACGAGAAAGGCGATCGCTGTTTGCACAAACTTAAATTCTCAATCTATCTCATGGTGACAAATTCTTCGGCAGAACTAGGATGAATTCCCACCGTGGCATCAAAATCAGCTTTGGTTGCTCCCATCTTCACAGCGATCGCCAATCCTTGAATAATTTCGGCGGCACTATCCCCCACCATATGCGCACCTACTACTTTGTCGGTATTAGTATCGACAATCAGCTTCATCAGGGTTTTTTCCTGCTTATCAGGTAGGGTGTAATACATAGAACGGAACTTACTACGGTAAATTTTGATCGCGTCACCGAATTTTTCCCTAGCTTCGGCTTCGGTTAAACCTACCGTGGCAGCTTCAGGTGTACTAAAGACAGCAGTAGGAATGTTTTCATAGCTCATTTGCCGAGATTGTCCGCCAAAATGGGTATCAGCAAAGGCTCTACCCTCGTTAATCGCTACAGGAGTTAGATTAATGCGATCGGTACAATCGCCGACAGCATAGATATGATCTTCGGCAGTTTGATTATATTCATTTACTGCCACCGCACCGTTGACTATTTCCACCTTAGTATTCTCTAACCCCAGGTTGGCTAAATCTGGTTTTCTGCCTGTAGCTGCCAAACTTGCAGCATCAGCTACAATGACTTCTTCTTGCCCGTCATGAGTCGGTATCGTAATTTCTAAACCATGCTCTTTTTTAGCGATCGCCAGTTTGGGCTTATTGGCCAGAATACGAATACCGTGTCTTTCCATACCGTCTTGAATTTCATTACGCAAATCATCGTCAAAACCGCGCAAGATTTTATGGCCGCGAATCACCATGGTTACTTCTGTGCCTAAACCATTGAGAATACAGGCAAACTCAACGCCAATATATCCCCCGCCAATAATTACCATGCGCTTTGGTTGTTCTTTGACGTGAAATATTTCTCTGGAAGTAATTGCGTGTTCCACACCAGGAATATCGTCGGGCTTAACAGGTTTACCACCTACCGCAATCAAAATCTTTTCAGCGGTAACTTTTTGATCGCCAATTTCAATTGTATGGGAGTCAACAAATTTACCGTATCCTTTGTATAGCGTTACTCCCGAATTATCTAACATTTTTTGATAGATACCGTTAAGGCGATCAACTTCATTATTTACCGCCGTAATCATTTTTAACCAGTCAAAGCTGCTTTCTCCCACAGTCCAACCATAACCTGCCGACTCTTCAAACCCAGCAGGAAAATGAGAAGCATAGACCATTAGTTTTTTGGGGACACAGCCTCGGTTAACACAAGTACCACCCAGGCGATCGCTTTCTACTATCCCGACTTTTGCTCCATGTTGTGCAGCACGTCTAGCTGTGGCAATTCCCCCCGAACCTGCACCAATAACTAATAAATCGAAATTATAATTCATATTTAATCAACTCCCTTGATGGTTGGTATTTTTGACTGACAAAATATTGTTGATCTTTGTCATGAGCTTCTTCGCCTATTTGAGGTTTATAAATTTAGTTCTCTTGAATATGCAGCAAACATATGGTGATATGGTAGCTACCAGCTTAATGTTTATAGAGCTTTAAGTACTCTATTTATTTTATTTATTTACTGAATCTATATACATATTAAGAAAAGAATTGATGGCTAGAACGACCAAAAACCGACTATACAAATTAAGGCAAAAGTAAAGGCGTTTGATTAAACGCCCCAAAACAACATATTTCTTGTTGAAGTATGGCTAATCGCTATTCAACTATATGTGCTTCCAAGAACCAAAGACGCTTATCAATGGTGCGAGAAATTTCAGTGTAGAGATCTGCTGTATCTGCATCCCCAAGCTCATCTGTTGAGTCAATTGAGTCGCGCAGATGCTTAGCATAAGTAGCATAGCGATCTGCTAAAGCAGTTACATGATCTGCACCCGAAACAGCATCTAGATCGTATTCAGGCAAAATAGACGACTCAGCAGCAAGACGGGCAGTTCCCATAGCAACCCCAGCCAAAGCAGTAACACGCTCTGCAACCATGTCAGTATACTCTTCTAGTTCGGTTGCCATTTCATCAAACAGTTCATGTAGCTGATAAAAGTCCATCCCTTTTACGTTCCAATGAGCCTGTTTGGTCTGAGTTTTCAGATCTAGTGTTGCTGCCAGGGTTTGATTCAAAATTCCGACTACCTTAGCTCGAATATCTTCGGCAAGATCGATCCGAGTTGCATAAAGCTTTTGCTTAGAAACAGTAGAAACCATAATTTAGTTCTCCTTAGTGTTGATTAAGTTTAGAAAATTTAGCCTTCAAGATTCAAGTAAATAATTACTGATAACCGAATATTAATTTAGCCAAAGGCAATATCTAAAAACATCATGCCCACAAAGCCAGTCATGATACCTAAAGTGCCTTCTTGCGCGACGCTTTCTCGGTCAATTTCGGGAATGATTTCATCGACAATGATAAATAGCATTGAACCCGCGGCGATCGCCATTCCCCAGGGCAGAAAAGACTGACCAAAGTTGACAATACTCGCCCCAGAAAAACCACCGATTGGTTCGACTAAACCTGTTAGTAAAGATATTCCCAGAGCAGATTTGATCGAATACTCTAACTCTCTTAATGCCAGTGCTACTACCAAACCTTCTGGCATATTTTGCAAGCCAATGCCCAGTGCTAGTGGTAACCCCTGGCTGATGCTGCCATCGCCAAAACCTACGCCCACCGCTAAACCTTCGGGAAAGTTGTGAATTGTAATTGCAATGATAAATAACCAGAGACGCTCGAAGTTTTCGGTAATCTTACCTTCTTTCCCTTTGTGGAAATGTTCGTGGGGAAAATAATTGTGCATTAACCAGAGTAAGCTTGCTCCCACAATCATCCCGATACTAACTATTAGGGCAGATTCAGTCTGAGAATAACCCAACTCACCTGCTGCTTCTTTTCCTGGAATAATCAGGGAAAAGGCGGTTGCTGCTAACATTACGCCACCACCTATGCCCAAAAGAATACCTTGCCATTTCTGGCTCAAATTGTCGGTAAATAGAATTGGTAGTGCGCCCACTACGGTAGCCAAACCTGCAAACAGACTTGCGATAGTACCGAGATAGATTGCTCCCATAGTTTCTGGTATGTTAGGAAGGTTTTGTTGAATGCCCCTACATAAGTAGGTGGGTCAAATTAACTAGAAGATGGTAGGGTAGGGGGTTGGTGAATTAGGGAAGTAGGGAATAGAGATAGCTAATCAATTATCCTCAAAATCTATTTTGTTTTTGGTTTTATATTTAATTCCACCTACTTACTTAAATTAGGACTGTTATTTCGATCCTTTCAAATACGCCAGCATAGTATCGGCATCAGAAACTTCAAAGGGATCGGTAGGGCAATTATCGCCAAAATCTGATTCGATAAACATTTTTTCGATCTTCATGTCGTTAACCAACATTGAGTAACGCCAAGAACGCATTCCAAAGCCCAGGTTGCTTTTATCCACCAACATTCCCATTTTGCGGGTAAATTCACCGCTGCCATCAGGAAGCAAGGAAACGTTTTTAACTCCCTGCTGTTTGCCCCATTGGAACATGACAAAGGCATCGTTGACAGACACGCAGACAATTTGGTCAACTCCCAAGGATTTGAACTCTTCGTAATACTTTTCATATCCAGGTAAATGAGTGGAAGAACAAGTAGGAGTAAATGCACCAGGAAGGGAAAATACAATTACTTTTTTGCCTTTAAAAATTTCTTCCGTAGTTTTGTCTTGCCAGCGAAATGGATTTGGCCCTTCGACCGATTCATCACGTACTCTAGTTTTAAATACTACGTTTGGTACTGTATCTCTCATGTGAATATTAATTCCTTACTTAACTATTTCGTACTCATAGTGAGTTCCATAAATAAATCATACTCATAACGACTATGAGTTGTCAAGTAAACCTGTGAATAAAAATTGGTATCGCGCTAAAGCGATCGCCCAATCTATATAGCCATCATGTTCATCGCTTAAAAAGATTAACGACAAACAACTTGGTTAGTCTCTTTTAGTAACTTACTATGATGCTTTAAATAGTCATTTACCCAGCTACAGCCGTATTTTAGGGGATTCAACTGGAGAATTTGCTCTAAATTCCAAAGTTTGACCAGCTTATCTTCGGATACGCTAACCAACTGTTGACTATTGGGACTAAAAGCTACATTCCAGACGCGACCATAATGACCTTGAAGGGTAGTCAACAATTTGCCCTGGCGATTCCAGATTTTAATCGTATTGTCGGCACTAGCCGAGGCTATTTTAGTGCCATCAGGACTAAATTCAAGATCTAAAATAACTGCCTCATGACCTTTAAGAGTTTGAATCAGTTCTCCCTGAAGATTCCATAATTCAATCTGCTGCTCTTTGCCGCCAGTGGCAATTGTTTGGTTATCAGGAGCGATCGCTACTGTTCTCAATCCTGTATCATCTATGGGTATAGCCTTGATTAATTTACCGTTGGATTGCCATAGTTTGAGATAGCGATCGTGACTGACAGAGGCGATCAAACTGCCGTCTAAACTAGCGGCAACGTCAGTAATTGTCGCTTGATGAGCAAAAATGGTTTTTCGAGGCATAGTTTTACTCTCGGCAGCGGTTGATTGTAAGTTCCAGAAACGGATAGTTTGATCAAATCCTGCGGAAATAAACGATTCAGTACCAGATAAAAAGTCTATATCAATAACTGGAGCATTATGACCCCAGAAAGTATTAACCAAGCTACCGTCAGTATGCCAAAGTTTGATCGAGCGATCGAGACCAGTAGAAGCAACCAATTCTCCATCGTTACTAAAGGATACAGCGTAAGTTTCGGCATCATGAGCAGTAAAATTAGTTTTTAAAGTACCATCAAGCTGCCATAATTTTACGGTGCGATCATCAGATGCAGTAGCAATTAGTTGACCTTGCGGTTGAAAAGCAACGCCGAGAACACTTGCTTCATGCCCATAAAAAGTTTTGACCAGAGGATCTTTTAGCTGCCATAGTTTCGCCACATTGTCCCAGCCAGCGGTAACAAGATTCGTGCCATCAGGCGACCAAGACAATCCCCAAACTCGCCCTTGATGCCCTGCTAAATTAGCGTGTAAAGTGCCGTTAGGATACCAAAGCTTGACAGTTTTGTCCCAGCTAGTAGAGCCAATAATACTGCCATCAGGAGAAAATTCAACCCCTGTTACAGGCGCATCATATCCCCTGAAAACTTGGAGTAATTTACCATCTCGCTGCCAAAGCTTAGCTAAATTATCGTCACCGCCAGAAACCAACTGCTGACCATCGGGACTAAAATCGATACTGCGAATCGGCAGACTATGAGCTGAAAAAGTAAGTAAGTTTTGTCCTAAACGATTCCAAAGTCTCAGAGTACCAGAGCGATCGCCTGTAGCAATTGTCTGACCATCGGGAGAAAAAGCAACGGCCAATACTTCCTTTTCATGTAATGCCAGAACGTTAACTAATTTACCTTGCAGATCCCAGAGTCTGACAGTTTTATCTTCCCCAGCAGAAGCAATAATGTCTCCCTGAGGACTAAAAACAACTTGATGTACGCTTCCTCGATGCCCATTGAAAGTATCTTTTAACTCACCCTTGATGTTCCAGAGATTGACTACGTTGTCTTCTCCTGCTGAAGCGATAACATTGCCCAAAGGACTGAAAGCCACATCAATTACCGAATCTTGGTGTCCTTCAAGAGTATGCAGCAGTTTGCCGTCTCGTCGCCAAATTTTGACGGTGGTGTCGGCACTGGCCGAGGCAATTAGGTTGCCGTCAGGACTATAGCTAACACTGTTGACTACATCAAGATGTCCAGTCAGGGTATTTTTTTCTACAACGTTATAAACTGCTTTTTGTAGTGCCAAATCTACGTCTGACTCGATCGCTCGATCTACTCCGCCTGCGATCTTAGACATTTCTTTTTTGGCTTCGATGGCATGGATCAAAGAAGCGAAGTGTTGTTCTGAATCAAACAAACTTTTGGCAGAGATAACATGGGCGGTAAGACTATTTTTTTCGGCTCTAATTTCATTACTTTTTGCCTGGTAATAGTTGCGATAAGCAGTAATACTGGAAACAGAGGTAATTACAAAAGCCACGCCAACAGTACTTAGTAAAAATCTTTGAATTCTGGCTAGTTTTTGCTCTTGAACCAAACGAATTTCTAATTCCTGAAGCCTTTTAAATTCTAGCCCTTGCCGAATTGCTAATTGTTCTTGCTCTTGAGAAGCATTCAAAAACTGATATTCTTCTTGGCTAATATTATGGTTATTTGCCCATGCCTGAGCATCTTGTAAAGCTCGACCGCGAAGCAAACGAGAATTATCTTGACCTTTAGAAGCAAACCACAATTTTACCTCTCGACTGTAGGGACATAACTTATCTGATTGCTGATAAATCCAATCTAAATTAAAAATTTTTTGGTAGATTGGATTGCGAATAACTAACTGAGCGTGCTGTTTGATCACTAGGTTAGTTAACAATAGCTGCCTTTGCTCCCAACTGTCATCGGCAGGAATTGAACCAGCGCGGAGAATTTGTTCGCTCAGACTTAATAAACGGCTAACGCTTGGTTCATTTCTTAATAGGCGATCGCGTATTGTCTTGAGATGTTCTGGTTCGTCTTGAGATTCCCAATTATCAATGATTTTTGCTTGAGCTAGTTTTGCTACCCACTCCACTTCTTGACCAGGTAAAGGGCAGTTATCAGCCTGTTGAGACTCTGCTTCGGCTAGCCGACAGAGCTTTTGCGTCAGAAACGGTTGCCCACCTGTCCAGTTTAAAATTTCTGCCAAAACTAGGTCGGGACTTTCAAATCGACTATGTAAGCCACGGATCAAAGGCTTGGCTTCTTCTAATTTAAATCCTGTCAATTCGATCGCTTTACCGACATTAAACGGAGTACGGCTAGAATCTCTAATTAACTCGCCAGGAGTAGCTACTCCAAATAAAGCAAAACAAAGTCGCTTAAATTTGGGCTTTTCAGCTCTAAAGTTGTAAAAATAGCGAATTAAGGCAAAAAAATCATCGGTAGCGAAATCTAAACTAAGAACACTATCTATTTCATCAATAAAAATAAATATTTTTTCGGCGGCGATCTTTGGCAAAACTACGTCGCTAATAAATAAATTAAGCTGTTGAAGAGGAGATAGTTCTAGATGTTGTTGCCACCATTGTTTTAGCGAGACTTTCCCCATCAAATTCAAGCCACGCCAAATTTCTGAAGCAATACTTTTGTACCATTGTAAGGGAGATATTGCTTGACTACCAATGTTGGTCATATCTAGAGACACACAGGCATATCCTTGCTGTTCTAAACGATTTTTGACCTGGACTCGGAGACTAGATTTACCCATCTGACGACAGTTAAATACGTAGCAAAACTCTCCTTGACACAATGCTTGATAAAGCTGAGTATCCGCCTTTCTGGTGACGTAAGTAGCAGCATTTACCTTAAGACTGCCTCCAACTTGATATTCAGACATTTAGATAGTGACCAATTTGCCATAATCAATTTTAGTTGTTTTCTGACTAACCTAAAGATAATTAAAAGGTTTAAAATCATCTTGTTGATTACCAATCACCCATCTTTGACCACGATATTATGCTTGCTCCCTGGCGATCGCCTTTATCCAGTGCTATACACCGCAACCGTTCTAAACCTCATTCACGTTATTTTCAATTGGCTACCGTTACCCCTGAAGGCTATCCTGCTAATCGGACAGTAGTTTTTCGCGGCTTCTTGGATGATGAGCAAAATCGCCTGAAAACAATTACCGATTCTCGCAGCGCGAAAATTCAAGACATCAATTATCAGTCATTAGCCGAAGTCTGCTGGTACTTTACGAAAACTCGCGAACAGTTTCGGATTACTGGCAGTCTGCAATTAATTACCGCCGCAAATTCAGATGGCAGCCTACAGCAAACACGCGAAACTACTTGGCAGAATCTTTCCGATTCAGCGCGATCGCAATTTGCTTGGCCCAATCCCGCCCAACCCGCAGCAGAGAAGTCTGCCTTTGAGATAGATCTTCCTGATGCGGATACTCCTTTAGACAATTTTTGTCTACTATTATTAACTCCCAAAAGAATCGATTATCTACAGCTAAGAAGCGATCCTCAGCAACGCTACTGGTATATTTTGCAGAGCGATAAAACTTGGATAACTCAGCCTGTAAATCCCTAATTCAGTAGTCAATTAAGCCTTTGCGTTAATAATTGCCGAAGTTCCTCTTGTTGCTCAATTGAACCAGCTAAAAGAACCCCTAGCTTACCTACTAACACACTACCCCAATTAACTATAATCACTCCTGTTCCTGTAGTGGGAGTATATTCCAAATCTCCTAGCTCTATCTCAGCTAAAGAATGATATTTGGTACTAAAGTTGTCGCTACACCAACGATTGATGTCTAGCTTTTGAGCTATGCCCGTAGGATAGGAAGCTCCATTGAATCTAGGATTACACTCGATCGCAAAATAATCTACGCCAGTTTCTGTTTCCACTGTAGCAACATCAAAGGCAAAAATTCCTTTCATACCTTTGTTAGTCATCCACTGTGCCATAGGCTGAACTAATTCCCAAGGTTGGTAAGCGGTAGGGTAACGATTACCTTGATGGGCAAAGCCATCTAAGATCTGTTCTGTAGCAGCCAATGGTTCAGCTTTTTCTGCCTCTGCCTGATATTGTAGGTTGAGAAATTTAGTCGCCGTCACTTCTTGCTGCAACTGTAGAGGAATATTTTCATCTAATTTAGCCAGTGCTTTGTCCAATTCCTCTGAATTGGCACAACGATAGATTCCCACACCATCTACCGATACGGCAGGCTTGAGATAACAAGGATAAGGAATATCGGGATGATTTTTAAGTTGTGTTTGATTTTCGGCACAAAGAGTTCGAGGAACCCTAACGCCTAATTCCTCTGCCAAACGGATAAAATTATTTTTGGAATTGATAAATTCAACTACATCTTGCCAATCTTGATTGCGATCGCGAAACCAGTTATCATCTTGGCTAGAGTTATAAAGCTCGCTACAAAGAATAAATACTGACGGCTCATAGTCTGGATGTTCTCTTAATTGCTCAAAAGAAACGTCCCAAATCGGATTTTGACTATGACTTAGACCTATATTATGATAATGAGCCGTAATTGCTGTCCATTGAGATTGCAGATCCCGATGTAATTGGATCGAGTCATCAGGCTCAGTCATACCTAATACCCTGCCAGAATACAGATAGTTACCAACTACTGCATCATGGGTACAGTGCATAATATCGTGGTTGAAAATTCTCTTCCCAGTCATGTTTGGCTCGCACTCAAAACTGTTGAACTACTCTTTCAACTTCTCGTAAATGAGTATTCTTCACTGTAGCCAAACAGACAATGTTGTAAGTCACTATTCTAAGAGCTAGAAATCAATCTTGTAAGTTTTTATGTCAAATTAGAAAAAAGCGAAAAATGATCAACTCATCAGCCAAGTTGCAAGCGTACAAATACGCTTGCCGATTAAAGCAATTCAGGTTTGTAGTTAAAGATTGTGTTTAATGAAAGAGATTGGTACTTTAGGCGAACAGCTAATTGGGCAATGGTTACAGCTACAAAACTATGAGTTACTACAGCAAAACTGGCGGTGTCGTTGGGGCGAAATCGATCTGATAGCTCAAGATAAAATCAACAGCGCGATCGCTTTTGTTGAGGTAAAAACTCGCAGTCACCATAATTGGGACGAAGATGGTTTATTGGCGATCAATTCGATCAAGCAGCACAAAATCCTGCAAACAGCTGCTTTGTATCTAGCTAAATATCCTCAACTTGCAGATTTACCCTGTCGCTTTGATGTTGCTTTGGTTAGTTACCAAACTCATTATGGTGTGAATAATAGTCTAGAAATTAAAAAGCTCAATCAGCTTGCAATTGGTCAGCCAGTCTTCATCCAAGGTTACCGATTGACGATCAAAAGCTACTTGCAGTCTGCTTTTGACTAGTTCAATTTTCTGCCAGATTCAATCGCTTAGGCTCAATGTGGTTATCTAGCATAAATTATCTAGCTTCGTATTCTTTTGCGTAATTGTTCCAACGTAAAAATACGCGATCGCCAATCTTGCTCCAGCAGACGTGCCATAATTTCAGTTAGTTTGGTTAAAAGCTAAAATAGCAAAATTTTGTGTTTCATTTCAATCTTTACTTCTATGCTCTCACCTTATATTTTATGATTTTATGCTCTTAGCTGTTCTTTTGATTCAGGCTAAACAATGTTGTTCTAAAAAATAATTTTATATCTCATATTACCGCAAATGTATTTAAATCAAGCCAGGTTATTAGTTGATCTAGACCACAATTTCTAAAGTTTTACTACTTTTATCTAAGTAAAATAAAGTAGATTTTTATCGCTCTAGAGCCAGCAAAATCTACTTTGCATATACAAATTAAAGCTTTATTTTTATAGCTCAAGTGTTACAATATTTTTAGGAAATCCACTTTAAAATCAGTACAAATACGGATGAGTAAAATTGCGCAGATGAATACAATGGGCAAGTCAATACTTCTTTTGTGTCAAAGAGTTTATACTTAGAAAGTTCTTAACAAAGCGATTGTCTAGTCATCAGGAAAATTGCTCGATACCCTAAACCAACTATTAAATTATTGGAAATTCTTTGATCGCTACAAATCTTATCGAAAGTTCATATCGTAGTAGCTTCCAAGAAAAATTTTCCTGAAAGTATCACCAATCGATTGATTAAGAATACTTCTAGCCAATGTTCTTCTAGATAATAGTGACAAAGCTTAATTTAACCATGAAAAAAATTACCTATCAAGCTGCCCTAAAAGATCTGACTCTTCTGGTTTCTACCGAGAATTATCATAACCCAGAATTAGCGAACAGCCTTTTAGAATCTGGGGTAAAAGACCCGATTATTTTTTCTACAGATGGTACAAAAAGTAGATTTGGCATGAAAAAACTTAATGTTAAAGATGGTATGAAAAGATTGAATTTAGCAGCTACTAATCAAGAAATAGGGGAGCTGGTGGCGCAAGTAATTTTAGTAGAAGATTCAGCTACCGAATTAATTCCTCTGGTGAAAGCTTCTTCTAGCACTAAACAGAACGACTTACATCTCGATCAAAACACCTACAGTTGGAAAAACGAGAAGAGAAATATTTCAGAACATTGCACGGCAAAAGAACTAGGTAATAAGTATGGCATCAGGCTACAGTACCTTAATACTGTTATTCAAGGTAAAGTCAAATGTAGCAGGGGATGGAGCTTAGTTCAATCTTAAACTGTTGTTTGATTCTGTTGATATTGCCGCTCAATGTTGTAGCTACACGCTTGTTATACCAATGGTTAAGAGATGTGAGGTGCTTGCCATCAACCATAAAGCTAGTGTTTACATTGGAAATACAGGTTAACCAATTATCTAAACCGTGATCGATTGCCAAAACGTTATTGGTATCTAAGTTCACCTTGTGGCTAACTTCAGTTTTAGTCACTCAAACAGCATCGAAATAGCCCGCACGCGGTATTATTGATAATTCTTTAACTAAATCCCAATTTAAGTTAGAGGGAAAAGGAATAAACACCTCAGATAATCCAAACCAAGCTTGACAACTTTTGCCCAAGGGAACTCTAGCTCTTTGATTCGCGAGTTTAAGCCAATTTTTAGGATAGCTAATCTGATACAAACCTCGTTGGCGATACTTTGGAAGCTTAGGCTTATCAACTAACTCGCCTTTTCGATAAAGGGCTAGCAACTCTCGATAACCTTTGAACGCCTCGCCGAAATGCAAGAAAAAATTCTCTGGTTATGCGAAGCTGCTCATGTCCCAGTCATTTGGGCAACGCAAGTGTATTGTTGACACTCTCCATCTCTAAAGAGACGGAGAGTGTCAATCCGCTGTTTGCGCAGCCATAAAAATAATTAGGAATCTGGCACAGATAAGAGATAGTAGCGCCGACAAGCCAGGCTAAAAAACTGCAAGATATGCTGTCGCAACCTCTGGAGAAGTCTACTCACTCAATAGGGAATTCCGAACTTATACAGTAGTTTATCGGTTTTAGAGATGATATACACTAACAATAGACGGTAGCGCGATCGGAGAAAAAAAATGGCAAGATTTGAAGATATTGCAAAAAAAGCTTTTTATATGGGTGTTGGTTTTGCTTCCTATGCGCAAGAGAAAGCCAACGATACGGTGAAAGATTTAAGAGTTCAAGCGCAAAAGCTGGCGGATGAAATGGCTGAACGTGGCGAGATGAGTACCGAAGAGGCGCGCAAGTTTGTTGATGATTTAGTAGAACAAGCTCAACACGGAACTGTTCCTGATAGCGATCAATCAGCTCGACAAGAACCCCGTCGAATTGAGATTGTGGACGAAGACGAACCCGAATCACAATCAGAAGAACAAACCAAAGCTGAACCAGCAAAATCGGCTCAGCCTAATATCAATCATGATGATTTACGCCAGCAAGTACAGTCTTTACAAGAAGAGTTACGTCGTCTCAAGAAAGAAATGTAAGATAAAGAACTATTGATATTTAGACCAGTAAAATCTGTTAACAAGGTTAATTATGAGTGATTGGCAAGAACAATGGTGGAAGCAGATTGAAAATACTGCTGCCGACATGGAGGGATTTTTAACCGAGCTAGGAGAGGCTACAGAATCTTTGGTAGAAGAAATAAACGATTCTGTAATTTCTTTAATGGAACAGCTTCAAACAGGAGTTGTCGGAGAGGTTGATGACTTGATACACGATTTTGTAGATGTAATAATTACCACCAGTGACACCATAGATGCGGCTTTGTCAGAAGAGTGGGAACATTTTGCTGATGATGATTTTACTAGCATAAGTTATCATACACCCTCTATTGAGAGTCATCCCGCCTGCATCAATTGCAATAACTATCATGGACAAGTTTATAACGGTAACTTATTAGTTTGTGCCATGCACCCTAACGGCTATGAAGATAAGAGCTGTCCTGACTGGGAACAAGAAAAGTGAGAGCGATTAGGCTTCGGATCGCGCCACCATCATTAATCCATAATAATAATTGATTTAAACCCGTAAACCATTTTAGAAAAAATAAGCAATAATTAGAAGGCATTTTGTTTTTAGTAATTTTTGGTGCTGATTGTTGCTTAAAGCTATTACGAGCGACAATCAGCACAATTACGATTACTCTACAGTATGACCAGCAGCGGTGATAACTTGCTTGATCGATGCTTCAGAAGCTTGAGTATCTACTATTACTTGTTTAAGATCTAGATTGATGTTGACTATAGCATTTGGTTCATGAGTAACAATAGCCTCTTTAACTATGGTTACACAACCATCACAGACCATACTTGGTACTTTAAGATTTATTGTCATGAGTAAAAGTAATTGATTTTAAACTGTCTTTTTATCCTAAAACTAAATTGATTTTGCTACTTCCAAACCAAGTTGCTTAATCAATCGATTCATATCAAAATGCTGTTTCATCAAATGCTTAATTTGAGCTACTTTAATCGCTTCGCGGATTGGAACTTTCCCAAAAGCACTATCGACAACCTCTACCGTTGTCAAAGTGTCTGTATCTACAGATAGAACGGGAATTTCCAAGCTTTCAGCGCGCTCAATAATTAATTCCTTCGGCGGTATCCGACCAGTTAAAATCAGACAATGAGTTGAAGTTTCTAAAGCAGCCATCTGTAGTTCAGTGCGATCGCCACCTGTAACAACCGCCATATTTTCTCTTTGACGAAAATATCCCAGAGCTGAATTAACGTTCATTGCGCCAATACAAAGGCTTTCTACCATCCAATCTAAATGCTCTGAACAACACAAAACTTCTGCATTAAGTCGAGTCGCTATTTCTCTGACGCTGACGCTGTTTAAAATTCGATCTTTAGGAATCATCCCTAAAACAGGAATATGCTGGTTTTCTAGGTAAGGTTTGATTGTTTCAGCGGCGGTAGCTAGTTCGACTGGAGGAATATCGTTGATGACTATTCCCAATAGGCGATCGCTCAAAAACTTCTTCGCTGTCAACAAACTACCTACCAAAAGTTGAGGATGATAGCGAGCTACTAATAAAATCGAGGCATCAATTGATTCAGCAATTTCTGGTACCGAAAGGTTAAAAATACTACCTTCCCAAAGGTTGCTAGGTCCTTCTAAGAAAATTAACTCACCGTCAATTTGGTTGACATAATCTCGAACCGTTTCCGCGTAATTTTGGCGATCGCTTCCTTGCAAACGCTGATTAATCATATTACGGTCGAGAGATAACAAAGGCAGTTTGACCTGTTTTGATGACAGCCCTAAGACATTTGCTAAGAAATTGGTATCTTTTGACGGCGGTATCTGTTCATAATTTCCTTTGAGATCGGTTGCCAAAGGCTGTCCATAACCAATTGATATTTCTTTTTCTTGTGCCAAATAACCCAAGCCCAAAATTGTTGCCGATTTTCCGCAATAAGCTTCCGTAGAGGCTATTAGAAGATGTTTAGCTGATTTGGCCACGCCCTCACTCCTTGTTGATGTTGTTTATTTGGTTTATTCAAAACGTAACAGTTTTCGATAAAAACTTCGAGGAAAGTCTGTTATGTTAGAACCTTTAAAATTTATGATGACATCAATTAGGTAATCAATAAACTCTGAGTTTGACAAAGTTACTTCATAACTTAATTCAGCTTGCCCATCAAATTGTAAACGACAACGAGTTAACTCGGATGGTAATTTAGATACATACCAGCTTGCCACAAAGGGAATGCTCTCCCCGCCTTCAATTTGTCGTTCTCCTTCTAAGGATGCTTGGCGGTACAAAGCGATCGCTTGAGGTAGCCAACTGTGTTTGTTTTTTGAATAATAAGGTACATAAATAATTACATCTGCTCTTCCCGCAGGTTTAAGTTCTTCAATAGTAGACATAGATAAAAATCAATTATCGTTACAGTTCAATTTCAAAGACTTCCTACTTTATAACATCAGTTTTTTTAGACCACCTGTAATTGTAGAAACTAGGAATGTAAAAATAAGGCGACTATTGACTCCAACAGGGGCTGTGTGGTCAAGTCTAAAAACCAAAAAAGGCTCTCCAGCGATCTGGAGAGCCTTTTTAATCAGTTAAAAGTTTCTAACCGTTGATAGCAGGAGCGCTTAGTGCTACGGGAGCAACATCGCCACTGGCAAGGTCAAGAGGGAAGTTGTGTGCGTTACGTTCGTGCATTACTTCAAAACCAAGGTTGGCTCTGTTTAAGATGTCTGCCCAAGTGTTG
>JBHJNW010000051.1:0-17176 GCA_050330395.1 Pleurocapsa sp. | reverse complement strand
TTGTTCGAGGGAAATTTGATACAAACATTGATAGATATTTAGAGGTGATAAATTAGGTTGATTTTACTATTATCTCAGCCCTTTTATTACCTTTTTTCTTATCATTCAACATTTCTGATTAAAAAGCTGTCGACCATTCGCCTTGTCGTAATCAATTATTTGACCATTTTCGTCTTTGATCTGATAAAGATTTTCAGGGTTACTTAATTTTATTTTGTCGCGAGGATCGATATTCTCATTACTATTCATGATATAAAAGATTTTTTTAATTTTATACAAATATAGCATGGTGTAATACTAATAGATAGCGATCGCTATCACCATCAAACATAAGCTGCATAGCAACATATAAAAGTATTGACTGCGTTCACTTTGATTATGTAAAGCTTAATTAGCTTAAGGCGATCGCTTGATAAATCCTTTCAAAACCTAGAGTGATCGCTTTTTCAAGAATCCACACCAACGTTAAGATTACAATATCAGTAAAATCATTCTAGGTAAGATGATGATTACCTCGCCTCAAAATTCCTATCTAACTCCAGAAGAATATCTTCAGTTAGAAGCGGCTAGCGATATTAAATACGAATATATTGATGGTGAAATTTATGCAATGGCTGGTGCTACAGACACTCATGTGACTATTGCAGGAAATATCTTTGCGTTGTTATTAGCTCATTTACGCGGTTCTGGGTGTCGGATATTTATTTCTGATATGAAAGTCAGAATAGAAGCTAAAAACCGTTTTTACTATCCTGATGTATTGGTAACTTGCGAGGACAAAGATCGGGAAAACAGCACCTTTAAGATGTTTCCTAGTTTAATTATTGAAGTCTTATCAGACTCTACTGAAGCGTTTGATCGAGGTGACAAATTTGCTGATTATCAATCTTTATCAAGCTTGCAGGAATATGTGCTAATTAATCCAAAAAAAGCCAGGATCGAATGTTTTCGTAGAACTAAAGAAGATTTGTGGCTGTTGCAGTTTTATGAACTGGCGAATATTCAGTTTGAATTAACTAGTATTGATTTCCAAGGAAGCATTAGCGACGTATATGAGGAAGTCGAATTTGCCGAGGGATCAAGTTGATTGTTTACAGCGTTTCCTGCCACTGAAATGTAGTTTAGTGGCAGGAAACGCTGTAAAAAGTTATGTGGCAATTAATCACATCATCAAGCAACCCCAGGAAAACGACGATATTTAACTACAAAACCCAGCAGCATCAGCAAAATAATTATAGCTGTACCAATGCCAATGGGACTTGGTAACCAAAAGACTGCATGAATATGATTAACCTCTCCTGGCTGGAGTTGCCAAACTAAACCTTTTTTGAGGGGATTAGTTATTGGCTGAAGGTTTTGCGAGTCGGAAACACTACGAGCAATCCAAGGAGTATTTAACTGAAACTTTAAATCAGCTAAAGAATCTGGATCGATGATGATTTTATCTTGTTGAGTGAGTACTTTTAATGCTCTTAAATCGATCGCCAGATCCAAACTGTTTCTTTCGACAAAGATCAGATTGCTTTGATGGATTGATACCTGAGAATTAAGCTTAATTAAATCGACTTGATCTTTGGGAATAGTCGCGTTGGGAACAATGCTAGTTTGAAAAAGCTGATTAAACTTTTGGGCTAATTCTACACCATTGCCAAAGGGAATAGTTAAGAGAAGTTCTTGAGAATCAAGTTGTCTAACCTTGCCGTCAAGTTGGCGCGATCGCTTTTCTAAACTGTCCAGCCATTTCTTAGTGTCCGATGGTGCCAGATTACTCAGTTTTTCACTGACTTTTACGTGCTGAGTAATCTCGCCACTGTAGGGAGTCGCAAAATTAATTCCTACTTCATAATCAACACAGCCAGTCAACATTGCTAAACAAAAAACGACAGGCAACAAAAATCTCACAACCCTAATATTTTTCATGATTAATTACCCATCGCATAAAGTTTTTTTTCAATTTGCCCAAGTCTAACTTTTGACTTTTGTAGTAGGGGCAAACGGCCGTTTGCCCCTACTTCTGACTTTTGATGTTATATGCTAAAGCATTTGCGAAGCTTATGCTAAAGCACTAACTGCGTGTCGTCCTTTAGGACTAGCTTTGCGATCGCCCTTGTGGTACTTCTGGCTTCATTATTGCCTGGCTGCTACTCCTAATTGAGCAAAGAGAATATGAGGAACATAGGCACTGCTACCAACCCATTCAGGGCGATCGCTTAAATCGATTATCTGGCTGAAGGCTGCAAAAATGTTTCCCGCCACCATTGTATCTTTTACCCTGCCGACAATTTTTCCCTGCTCAACTTTGTAACCTAAATCTATATTGACGGAAAATTCACCTGCTAGAACATTAGATTGTCCCGCACCCAAAACCTGATCGACAATAATGCCTTCTTCCATGCCAGCAATCAAATCATCAACGGTAGTTGTACCAGGACTAATGCAGACATTGGCTAAACTGGGGCTAGGACGCGAAATTCCCCCTCGAAAACCATTTCCACTAGATTCTACTCCGTGACGAGCTGCCCAGCGTCTATCCCAGTAAAATTGTTTAACTACGCCTTGCTCGATCAAATTTTTCTTGCTGGTGGGTACTCCCTCATCATCAAACTCACAGGCAGCAACTCCGATAGTGGGGTCTTCATAGACATTAATTTGCTCATCGACTACTTTTTCGCCTAATTTATCGGTTAAGGGAGAGGCTTTTTGCACCACAGATTGACCAGAAAAAATTGTGCCAAACATTCTGCCCATAGTGCTACTGACTGCGCTGGGAGTAAACAACACAGGATAGCTCCCACTAGTAATACTTGCTGTTCCTTCCGCACGTTGATATTTAACAATTAACTTGTTTAAAATTACTTGATAATCAGGCTGGCGATCGCGAGTTACTTCGTAAGCATAAGCTTGTAAAAAGTCTTCGCCTCGGACTAAATTACCTGATAAAACCGCACTAAGACTTTGGCTATTCTGTTCGGTATAAACATTGGTTGTCGTTGCTAGCTTTACCTGACTAGAACGGCTATGAAAACTAACGTCTACTAAAATATCAGGATTATATTGATGTACTTTGCCAATTAAGTCTTCTCCTACCTCAACCAATTTTTCTGTATTGGGAGGCTGGTAATCGCTTTTGGGTTCAATCGAATTAACATTTTGAGTAAAGTCAAACTCTACCAGATCACTAATTTCGGCAGTAGCTACTGCTGCATCGACCAAATCTGACAAACGAGTCAAATCTGTAGAACTAGCAAATCCCAACTTGCCATCGGCAATTACTCTTAAGGCAATGCCTTCGGAAGCTTTAGTTTCTAGTGACTTTAAACGATTATTAGCAAACTCAATTGGTGTATCCTGACTAGACATATAATATATTTCTGCTGCAATACCTTTTTGATTTGCCAGGTCAATTACCTGTTCAATTATCTGATCCTTCAATGCTCTTGCTCCTTTTTTGATGACGTTGCTAATTTTAAAGTGCTGATAAAAGCTATTAGCTAATAGCTTTCATAACCCTTAAATTGCCTTAATCCGAACTGAGGTTACTTACTCTTCTTCCCAATCGGCATTTTGAGCTTCGCTGCCACCGCCAACGGTAACGAGGTCGATTTGCTGACGATAGTAATCAACGCTTTTAACCTCTACTTCCACGCGATCGCCTAAACGATAGGCAGTACGATTTTTTCTGCCTACCAGACAGCTATTACGAGAACGATATTCATACCAGTCATCTTTGAGAGAACTAACGTGAACTAAACCTTCTACCAATAAATCTTCTATTTCCACGAAGAAACCATAAGACTGTACTCCCGTAATCAAGCCTTCAAAAATTTTACCTGTCCGTTCCTTCATTAGTTCGGCTTTTTTCAATCCAGCCAAATCTCTCTCTGCGTCTTCTGCCTGTTTTTCGCGGTCATTTAAGAAAGGCAGCATGGTTTGAATATCAATTTCAATTTGCTCTTGGATATTCGGCGGCAGTACCTTCCAGTTAATTTGCCCGTGACAACTACTGCTGGTGAGGTCAACACCCTGTTTCGTGCGATTATGACGGCGATCGCGTCCATGCTCGAATATTGCCTTTAAGATGCGTTGGATAATCAAATCAATATATCTTTGACCAGGAGAAATGCAGTGAGTATAGGCATCTTGATAAGCCAAACCAAAGTGATGCCCTGGTTGGGTTGAATACTTGACTGGCTTAAAGGTGCTTTGCAGCAGATAATTTAACACCATTACTGCCGAAGAGGTAGCAAATTGTTCGGTCAGCCTTTGGTAGTCTTGAGAAGAAACCCTGTCTTCGACATCTAGATCAATATCCAAACCCAAATTATTGCCCAGCTTGATTAAATCTTCTAGTTCCTCAATGTCTGGTTCTGCCTGAGTGCAGTAAATTGCTGGCAATTCTAAGGCTTGTAAATGTTCGGCAACTGCTTTGCCAGCCAAGATAGTTAGTTCGGTCAACATCGAGTGTACGGGTAAAGCTGCTACGCTCAAAATTGTTCCTACTCTGCCTTCATCTTTATAAAGGTTATGAATTTCTGGCGTTATAACTTCTAAACCGCCTCTTTGTAAACGTTGTGCCTTGACCAAAGGACTGATAGTAAAGAACAAGTCTTTCAGCAGAGGAACTAGGTTAGCTAATTTTTTACCTGGTTTTTTGTCTGACCCAATTAAAGTTTGAGTTTCTTGATAGGTAAGCTGATGGTCGACTGAAATGACCGAAGGCATAATTTTATATTCGGCAGTATTTCCTTGAGAATCCAAGGTTAGCATGACTGAAATTGTCAACCTGTTTCTGCCTGGAATCAAAGAACAAAGTTTGCTAACTCTTTCAGGAAACAAAGGTAAAACTTGTTTGCGTAAGTTTACGGCTACGCCGCGTTTTCTGGCAATACGATCTAAAACCGTGTCCTGTTCTATGTAATGAGCTACGTCGGTAATATGTATGCCTAATTGCCAGTTTCCTGATGCAGTTTTTTCGAGAGTAAAGGCGTTTTCAATCCAAGGAGTATTTTGCAGATTAGATTCAGATTCAATCGTAAAGGTTAACTTGTCTCTTAGATCCTCTCGATTTTTAATCTCTGCTGCGGGGACACGTGCAGTAGGTAGCTTAGAGGCAGCAGCGATCGCTTTTTCGGGAAAGTTTAAGGGTAGGTCATGTTTACAAGCAACAATATCAACATCAGCCGCTTCTTCGGCATCACTACCTAAAACTTTCGTTACTTTTCCTAAAGGGGGATGTTGTCCTAAAGGATAGCGCAAAACAGATACGTGAACCAAATGTTCTAGTGCTGCCTCTAAGTCTTGACCATTTTCTTTGAGATCTAGTTCAAACAATAAGCGATCGTCTAATGGGATGGCTTTATACCGCGCTTCTTTGTTAGTGACTGTGGCAAGCAGCGAAGGATTAGAACGCTCTAAAATTAGCTTGACTTCTCCCTCAGGAGAACGACGACGACTGCCTTCTTTAATAATTTTGACAAAAACGCGATCGCCATTCCAAGCATTACTCAGATGACTCTCCCTCACGTAAATATCATCAGCATTTTCTTCATCTTGAATCGCAAAGCAAAATCCTTTGCTAGAGCATCTCAATTTGGCTTCAACCACATCATTTTCATAGATACGTCGATATTTACCTCTTTCTTTGGTCAAAACCTTAATTTTTTCGAGAGCATCCAAAGTAATCTGTAATTTCTGAATGCTTTCCTCATCCTCACAACCGAGTTTTTTCTCGATATTTTTGCCCGCAACTAGTTTATCATCAACGAACTGAGCGAGTAATGTAGCGATTGAAAATTCCATGTAAAAATTATCCTTAATCCAGTTTTAATTTAGTAACTACAACAGAAGCGAAGAAAACTATACTAACCCGTACGCCACGTTTGCACACTTGGTGCGTTACCTTAAGCCAGGGTTTGCTGAGACGGAAACTTCTTTCACGGTTTACCCTGGCAGGGGAAGGGGAACTAATGGCTTTTTTTACATCACAGAGACATATTGACGTAAAATGCCTTTTGGTACTTTTACCTGATTGATGCCGTAAGAGTTGAAAGTTATCATGGTTCTTACTTTAAGGGCTTCAACAGCATAGGGATATATGTCAACTGCCCAATTTTATAGCTTGGCAATTTTCTTTGGCGTTGCTCACTAGCTATTGTGCCGTGAAACAAAGCTTGCCGTAACCCTTACTCAATAAATAAATTGATTGTGAAACGTTAATTACCAAAATTACGAGTTAATTTTATAGTCAATTCAGTATCTATTGTAAATTCTCGATGCTTATTGGCAAATTTCTTTTTGACCAGAACTTTAAATAGTAGATTGGTACTAAGCTTTATTTTAAGATTAAATTAAACAAAAATGATCCTAGCTAAATTTCGTCACAAGTATCCACAAGGAAGTTTGCTCAGTGAACTAATTAAAATTGACCGAGGAACATACATTGTTAAAGTTTTGGTAGAGGTAAATCAGATAATTTTGGCTACTGCTTTGGCTGGTGCAGATACGGTTGAAGCTGCCGAAGATGCTGCTAGGCAGAGAGCGATCGCCACTTTGTTTTTAGACGATCACTCCGTCAACAACGGGGTTATAGAAGCTACTCCCTCAAGCAAACCTGCTGCTGATCTTTCCCCCCCCGAAGTAAAATCTTTTCCTGCTGCGTTCATTGAATCTAAATCAATCAATAATCGTAATACTGTTAATTTTTCTAAAGCTCATTTTGAACAGTCCGCTCAGGATGGCATGGCTGCTTTAGATGTTACGGCAACTAATCATCTCCCAGAATCAACTCCCAGCAAGCTAAATATCGGGCTAAACACTGAGTCTGAGGTTGACGATCCTACTCAATCTCTTCACCTTACTAGCAACTTATTTGGTGAGACATTTACGAGCGAAATTACTGAAGAGTCTACGTTATCAGGTATTAATAATGTGCCAGAGTCTAACTTTGAGGCTAATTCTGCCACTAGCACTGCTGAAATTGAGGTAATGGATTTTAATGAAATTAAACAACAAACTGATATTGAAATCAAACGCTTAGGCTGGACTAAAGATCAGGGCAAAGAATTTCTCAAGAGCCGTTATGGGAAAAGAAGTCGCCTTCATCTAACCGATGAGCAGTTACTAGAATTTCTGCGCTATTTGGAAAAGTTGCCCAACCCAGTTGAATAAGTCGAATTGACTGCCTCAGATTTGTTAGACTCAATTAATTACTTGAATAAAATTATTCCTTGAATCATCGTACTAAAATAGCAATAATAGACACAGTTAAACTCAAGAAAAGTTTGAGGAGTTACTCGCAAAGGAGAAACCCATGTTACACCGCAAGATTTATCAACTCTGTCAAGATGATCGTGAAGTTTGTATTTTCTTGCGGGATCAACAACGCTGGATTGAAAGCGGACGTATTGTTGATTTCGAGGGAGACATTGTAACGATTCGTTATGAAACCGAAGAAGAAGACGAAGTTAGCTCTTGGGAAGAAATGGTGCGTTTAGAAAGCATTGGTGCTGTTACTCAAAAGTTGGCTTCGGTATCCAAAACTAATACGGAAATTTCAGTTTCCGATGATTGTCCAGAAGCAGAGCAGATTCATCCCCAGTCACCAGAACATAACCAGGAATAAAGCCAAAAAGCGCATAGTCAGCAGGATTAACGATTAACTTTCATCCGTCTGGGTTGGTACGTGGAATGATGATAGTTAATCAGTTTCGTCATTAGCTTCAAAAACTGGACAGTAACCTTCAGGAACAACTTTGAACCCGTATAGAGGGGAAAATTGATTCCAGCAACGTTGGTTATGGTAGTGCAAACAGCGATTGCAGCAGTCTAGATCTGATGATATACGAGCTTGATTATGAGAATTTAATAATTCTCGTTGGGACACGCCTTTGATCACCAATTCATTGCCCTGCCATCGAGCCTGGATAATACCTGTATCGGCGATATTTTTCCATCGGGAGTCGTCGCTGATATTATCTGGGAGAACTATCGAAATCGCCGAACCAGCTTCATTTAGCTCTCCTTCATAGTAAATAGGTTGTGGAGCTTGTGGTTGCACAAAGCGATCGCCAATTGGCAATTCCACCAGTATGCCCTGAGCAGGAGAATGAATTTGGTAACGATTACGCAATTCTTCTAGACTAGCCAGTTCAAGTAAATAGTTTAAAGAGCCATGAACCAAAACGACGTGTTGCGGTCGCAAATTGTGAATCAACTGAGTCGTATTGCGGCCATCGCTATGCTCTGCCAATAAATAGGTTTCAATGGTCACCGAAGATAGACTATGTACTAGCTCTAATTTAGGAGAATCTGGGTTTATATATTCTTGAGGATGTTCGGGTAATAATACTAACCATTCAGCAGTCTTGTCAGTTAGATACTGCCACAAATTACTTTGATAATCGACTAAAAATACTCCAGGGTTTGTACCAGCAATAACGCTATTAGGATGATTGATTCGGCTCATTCGAGGGCAAATTCGTTCATCCCAAAATAAAGATTGGTGTTTGGCAAAATTTTGGACAGATTCGGGAAATTGAGCTAGCAGCCCTAGATAAATATCGCAGGTCAAAGCAACAGCATCATCAACCCAAATATCGAGATCGCGTCCCGTAAACTGATGATGAGAACGCAAGAGCTTGAGGATTTCTTGTCCTAAGCCAATGGGAGGAACAGGAAGCAAAACATTTTTACCTGCTTCAATAGCTTGGTTAATGCGCTCCATTAACTGCTTTTCCTGAAGACGGCGATGGGGATGGCGTACCGTGCCGTAACTGCCTTCTAAAATTAGAACATCTGGAGCCAGTCCCCGCAAATTCTCAATCGACATTCCTTCGACTAACTGAAAGTTAGAAACCGAAAAATCGCCCGTGTACATTACCTTGTAACTGCGATCAGGGGTGGCGTGGGTAATAATAATTGCCGCAGCACCAGGTAAATGTCCCGCTGGAACTATCTGGATCTGCAAATCTGTGCCAATTTTTAATGGCGATCGCCAGGGCAATATCTGACACCAATCTAGCTCCCTCTTGTTGCTCTCGCTCATCCAGTGACAAGGTAAAAGTTTTGCCGTAACTTCGCTGGTGTAAATTGGTAGATTAGGATAAGTTTGATGCAGTTTTAAAAGACCACGGCAATGATCGTCGTGGGCATGGGAACAAAAAACTAAATCAGCAGGAGATTGCTCAAGCTCAAGCAAAGCTGATAAATCTGCTAAACCGCAGTCTAGCAAGATACGGTATTTGCCGATACGCAATAGTAAACAGACACCTTCGTCTTCATGACCTGCTGCATAAACAAAACAGGATAAAGGCAGGGAACTAAAGGTAGTTTTTCCCTGACTTACTTTCATAAAATTAACTCCTAATAACCCAGACTGCAAGCAATTTTTAACACTAACGTCAAGCTTTCCCTGCTTTCTAAAAACAGGGCTTGCGCAAGAGCGCCCGCGGTTAATTAGTGTCTTTGTTTAAAATCTTAAGTTATAAAAGCAACCTGACTAATTTTAATTTAAAGAGAAGTTAAGTTAATTTATGGTTGTTAATTAACTTCTGGCAGTAAGCAAAGTGAGAGAAAATAGCAATTAAGAGTTATAGCCTAGCTCTAATTGATGAGCTTTAATGAGCTGAACCGTTGCCGTCATATTTATCAGTATCGTAATAGCCTCCTTTCGTGCCAAAAAACAGACAGGCTACTGAAAAGATCCCAGTTAAGACTAATATAATCAGTTTGACATCCATAATTCTCAAAAGTTGCTTGATATATTTACATCTATATTAGTGCGATCTTTAGCAGGCAATTCTGCAAAAAATCTATTGATCGAACTAATGATTAGCGCTTATGGCTTATGTTGCCTCTTCAATTTTCATGGTAGTAGCTAAAGGAATTTCTTCTACTTCAGGAAGCTTTTCTAACAAAAGGCGAGAAGATTGGTTTCCTCCTGACAGACGTTTTAATAATTTTGGTCTAGGGTCATGGATCAGATAATAAATTTCGTCTTTAACTTGCCATTCTTCGGCTGCTACTGCCACCTGTAGACTGTCTCGGCGTTTAATTAATAGAGGCAACATTTCTCCTGCACGAATTAGAGCTTGAAGATGAGCCGACTTAAAAGAAAAATTTGACTCTTTTAAAACAGTTTTGCCCAATTTTATTTGTCCATCATTAATATAGCCATTCCATGTCTTAACTTGTAATTGAGAAATTAATGCCTGACTAACTTTTGTTTTACTGCTATTTTCGGTTGAGCTATTTTGGGGAAACGCCGCTAAAACTCTCGGAGGCTGAAACTCTTCTACTGCTCTTTGAGCTAAAACCAAGTTAACTTCGCCATTGTTGGTAATAGCTAAAAACGTTCCCATAGATTCAATTCCTGCCTCAGCTAATACCTCGGTATCTAGTGCGCTACTTTGAAACACAGGTAAGTTATCTGCTTCTGCTTTTTTACAGGCTTCGGGATCGGTATCAATCATCACGACAGATTCTCCTAACTGCTGAAACAATCGACCCATGAAACGACCCAAGGCATCGCAGCCAATAATTACTGCTCCTTTAGCATCGCTGGAGGTAATTCTTAGCCATTTAGCGACCCACCGCGCCGTTAATCCTTGAAAAAAGACAGTCATTAAAATAGTCAAAAAGACTAGAGCTTTGATTGCATCTCCACCGTTAATACCTTTTTCCGTTAATAAGATGGCAAATAAAGAAGCTACAGAAGCCGATACGATACCTTTGGGTGCAATCCAAGCCAAAAATAGCTTTTGTCGCCAGTTCATGTTGCTATTCCAAGTGCAAACCGCAATGCTGATCGGTCTTACCACTAACATGAGAACCCCAACCGCTAGCACACTTCCCCAACCTAACGCAAAGACGCTAGCAATCGATAGGTCAGCAGCTAGCAAAATAAATAGTACGGAAACACACAAAACAGTTAACTGACCCTTAAATCTTTTAAGCAGTCTTTCTTCAGGAATAGCTGAAGCCTTGACTACGATACCGGCCACCACCGTCGCCATTAAACCAGATTCGCTCCGCAAACTTTGTGAAAGACCAAATAATCCCCATACTGCTGCTAAAACAACTAGGTTTTTTAGCTCGTCTGAAAGACTATTAGCTTGTTTGAGCAATAGTCCTAATAACCAGCCGCCAAGTCCACCGACCACCACGCCAATTCCCAAGCGCAGCAGCAGACCACTCATGATATCTAAAGGCGCAGCGTTGGTATTGAGAATCGTATTTAGTACCACTACTGCCAAGATTGCACCCACAGGATCGATCAATACTCCTTCGCCTTCTAAAAGAGTTGCTACCTGCCGATCTACCTTTACCTGCTTCAGCAAAGGTCCAATTACGGTCGGTCCTGTTACTACTACTAAAGAAGCATAAAGAAATGCAATTGACCAAGGAAACTCGGCTAGCCAATGAGCTGCCATTCCTCCCCCCACCAGAGTAATTAAAGTACCAATGGTTACTAAGTTGCGCAGACTGCCTGATACTTTACCGAGTTCTCGTAGTTCTAGATTCAGTCCTCCTTCAAACAAAATGATTGCCACAGAAAGAGCAACTAACACTTCTAGACCGATACCCAGATCGTGAGGATGAAGTATATCTAATGAATCCGCACCTAATAATATGCCAAACAGCAATAAAACAACAATGCTAGGAACTTTGAAATATTCGGCTACTACTTGTGCGCTGATCCCTGCAAGAACGGTAATAACTATTTGTATGGTAATTTGAAAAGATCCTTCCATAAGATAAGTAAGAAATTAGCGTTCTATGCAGATTGTCGGTTAAATTATTGAATAAAATAGATTGCTTAAATTTGTATTAGTTATCTCATTTCATCTACCATTCGAGTATATTTATTCTGCTCAAAACTTGATAATTTTGAGTCTAAACGGGTTACTAATTTTAACCTAGTCCCAACTTTTTGGTTTACCAGTATTTTAGCATTTTAGCCTCAGATGACTCTGCCAGTTTTGGCAACCGTACAGCTAGGTTAACCGACTACGGAACTGATTCATTATCGGAACTTCAGGTATAAAACTTAATTAAGCTGGTTGTCAAAAGATATTTTTTAGCTGAAGGATAAATTGTTGCCTAAGACGTGCTAAAGCTTAGCATAGCGGTTCATTAAAAATTTTCATTTTTGATGTTTTTAGATTGGCTTCGTCGTCACCAACAGAAAAAGATAAACTGGGGAAGGTTAAACTGATGGCGAGCTTGATTTTTGTTGGTCAAAAGAATGCTAGCTAATGATTTAGAAACTGCTAAGCAGTGCCAGACGTAATATTTTTGGGTAATGGCGATAGGTCGAAGGTACTCTGCCCTAAACCGATGAAGCCTGCTTACTCAATAGCCTTAACGGGGGTCTTGATACGGCTTGACCGTTAAGCCCCCGCGTCCTAAAGGATTAGCTAGCGCATCACGCGGAGCTAGTCCTTTAGGGCAACGGGCGGCGGATGAGTGAGAAAGAGTACTCTGCCTCAAAACGCGCCTTCTTTTCAAGCTGCTTCGACTTCGTCAAAGTAAAATTAAATCGGGCTGTCATCAAATAAAAATGCGTTTTAATATTCATATTTTTTGCTCTCAATAACATGAATCGGAAACACCAATAATTATTTCTTGCTGTTCTAAACTTATGTCATCTCACCATATATCTATTTGGAGACGTTCATCTAATCAACTGCGTCAAAATGAAATTTGGCTGGAATGCTTCTGTCTTTCTGCTTTATCAATGGCAGCATTAGTTTTATTTTTGGTCAATTTGGCAAACTTACCTCTGTTAGATCCTAACGAAGGAACGTTGGCGCAAGTTGCCAAAGAAATTTATCAAAGTACAGCAACGTTCAACTGGATTTTTCCGACTTTATCGGGTGAGCCATATTTAGCTCAACCACCTCTGGTCCATAATTTGGTAGCGATCGCCTATAGCATTGCTGGTGTTAATGAATTTACAACTCGGTTTCCGGGAGCATTATTGGGCGCTGTCTCGGTTCTCTTAATTTACTATATCGGTCGCGAAATTTTCATCGCTCGTATTCCTGCTTTGTTTTCGGCTTTGGTATATCTAACTTGCCTGCCGGTAGTGCGCTATAGTCGCTTAGCAACTTTAGATGGTCCCCTCCTCTGCTTTGAGCTACTGACAATTTGGGCGGTTTTGCGATCGCGTCGCGATTTGAGATGGGCTTTGGTTGCAGGAATTGGTTTAAGCTTAATTGGCCTGACTAACGGGCTGTTTGGGTGCCAAATTTTGCTGATTAGTCTGTTGTTTCTGCTATGGGATACCCCCAGATTGCTAACTTCAGCCTATTTTTGGACAGGTCTCATCCTAGGTGCTATTCCTGGGGTTGTCTGGTATGTTGCTCAATGGTTTCGCTACCACGAATTCAAAACCACTGAGAATTTAATCGAGCTGTTTTTAGCTCAAGCTGCCCCGACAGGCTTGCAACTGGGATTGTCGAGCGAATACAATCTGCTACAGGGTCTGCAATATTTTTTGCCTTGGATGGTAGTCGGGTTCACTGGTTTAACCGTAATTCGGCAAAATCTTCATTGGGGATGGGGTAAATTACTAGCTGTCTGGCTCGGAGGATATTTTATTCTGGGTTTTTTAGTGATTCAGCAAGATTCTTGGTTGGTGTTGCCTATCTACCCAGCATTGGCTTTGGCAGCTGGAAAACAGCTGGATCAGATTGGTAATTTACCCAGCTATGTTGCTTATCCTCGCAGTTGGATGTATGGATTTGCCCTGATGGCTATTATGGCTGCCTTGGCGGGGTTAAACTGGGGCATACTTAACTACATTGATTTTTATTTGCCATTTATTTGTGGCTCACTAAGCATCACTTTCGCTGCCACAGCGATTGTCATTGCCCAACAGGATAAGCAGTTTATTTCTTTACTATTTTGGGGACTTTTTATTTCGTTTTTTTTACTGTTTATTTCTCCTCATTGGATTTGGGAGCTGGAGGCAGTACAATCGGTTAAACCAATCGCCGAACTAGTTAAACAGCATACTCCTGAGCAAGCGATAATTTATAGTTCAATGCCTTGGGAGCGACCTAGCTTAGAGTTTTATAGCGATCGCCAGATCGTCAATCAATCAATCGAGGAACTTCAACAGCACTGGCAAGAAAATGCCACTGTCTATTTACTAGTTGATTCTGTAGCTTTTGAAAAGCTAAATCTTCCGCAACAGGCGATCGCTAAAGACGCTCAGCTTGAATCTTCAGTTTGGATGCTAGCGATTAAAAATCGTAAATCTATTTTGGCTGGACAGCTTAGATAATTCGATTCGTTTGCTCAATTGGATTTAGTTAATAAACGCTCAAAGCAGACCGCAATTACTAAATAGTATTAACTACAAAATAGAGGCTGAACGATTGTTGATAACTCTGTATTCAATCGAACCCCTCTAACAATTTTATTTTGCTTTCTCAACTGGCTAATATTTGGCTAATATTTATTTTGCTATCTATGCTGACAAAATTTCATTAGAGCTTATTCATCATCATCAACGCCAATTTGTCGCAAATGAATATGTTTTCTGCCTAAAGTTATTTCAAACTCATCTCCTTGTTTTAACCCCATTTTTTTGGTGTATGCTGAACCAATCAACAAGTTTCCATTAGATTGAACGCTAATACGATAACTAGCGGAACGCCCACCTCTGCCTTGTCCATTAGAAGTGCTATCTAATTCAATTCCTTCTGCATCAATCAGTGCATTAAGGAACTTCATCATATTGACTCGTTCTACTCCGTTTTTGGTGACTGTATAGTAGCCGCACTTTTTAGCTTTTTCCTCTTTGGAGAGATTGCCTAGCTCTTTGACTTTATCTATTAATGTTGGGCCGATTAAAGGTTGTGGTTGGGTTGCTTTTGCCATTAATTTGAAACAACTAAAAATTTATTTGGTTTACAGTTTTGCGCTTAGCTTAAAGTTAGATCGAGCTAATTTTTTTGACTTTGCCATTTCGATATAAAACCATATTACACTTATTGAGCATAATTAACTAAATTAAAATTTAAAATTTGAGTTTATCGCTTTATTTATGACCGCCGAGAAATAATATTTATAAGTTTGTCAAAAAGTAGCGAATTATCTATATAAGTTTTACTAAGGATTAAACAAAATAATCATGAAGTTAACTACTCGTGGTCACTATAGTGTTAAGGCATTATTAGACCTTAGCTTACAGCCACAATACCAACCAACATCTGTAAAAATGATTGCCCAAAGACAAGATTTACCTGCACCTTATCTGGAAAAATTATTGATTGAAATGAGGCGGGCTGGCATAGTCAAATCAGTCAGAGGAGCGAAAGGAGGCTATCAGCTAGCCGACAAACCAGAGCAAATTTCTCTAGGCAAAATTTTAGAAGCTGTCGGAGAAAGTATTGAACCGTTACCTCATCACTCTCCTGATAACAATTTAGCCGAAGATTGGGTCACGTTTAGTTTATGGCACAGACTACATCAAAAACTCAAAGAGGCCTTGTATAGTATTACCTTAGCTGATTTATATTATGATGCTCGCAGTTGGCAAGCTGCTCAAGGTGAAGAAAATAATTTTATTGTTTGACCCAAATAATGCTTATGACTACTTCCACAAAATCTTTAATTTGTAACGGAGGTTGTCATTGTGGCGCAGTCCGTTTTCAAGTATTAGTCGATCGCTTTACGGCAGAAGATTGTAATTGTTCAATTTGTCGGAAAAAAGGTTTTTTGCATTTAATTGTTCCACCTGAAAATTTTACTCTATTACAGGGACAAGATATCTTGACTAACTATACTTTTAACACTAACTTAGCTCAGCATACTTTTTGCTCAATTTGTGGCATCCACTCTTTTTATCGTCCTCGTTCTCATCCTAAGATGATCGATGTTAATCTTCGCTGCTTAGATGAAAACATAATCGATAAATTTACAATTCGACCTTTCGACGGACAAAACTGGGAAGACAATGTCGCTCAAATTCGAGATGAATGATCCCGCACACTTCATTTTTTCTGCCTTATCGTTTCAATCGGGCTTAATTTTACTATTAGCAGCGATCGCAGATTATCTAATTGGCGATCCCTGGGGATGGCTTCACCCAGTGCAGATTATGGGTTGGCTAATTCAAAACTATACCAACCTGGCACTAAAATTTTGTCCTCTGGGTTGGCAACGTCGTTTTGCCGGTGTGCTGTTAGGCTTATTACTAATTATTGGTAGTGGATTTTTAGGTTGGTTAATCGTACAGGTTGGTCATCAGGTTTATCCTGGGCTGGGCTTCATCATAGAAATAGTTATACTCGCCAGCTGCTTTGCTGGCAAGAGTTTACGAATTGCAGTGCAGGATGTTTTAAAGTCGTTAGTTGATGATTTGGCAACAGCGCGATCGCGTCTAAGTTTATATGTGGGACGAGATACCGAAAATCTATCTCAACCAGAAATACTTAGGGCATTATTAGAAACAGTGGCAGAAAATGCGGTGGATGGAGTCACTGCACCGCTTTTTTGGGCGATTATCGGCTCTTTTACCCCGATTGGTGCTGTTCCTGTGGCATTAGCTTATAAGGCTGCTAGTACCTTGGATTCAATGGTGGGTTATCGCCGTGAACCCTATTTTGATTTGGGTTGGTTTAGCGCGCAGCTAGAAGACCGTTTGACTTGGATTCCCTGTCGTTTGACAGTACTTACGTTAAGCCTTTTTTCGGGTAAACCCGCACGGGTATGGGCGGTATGTCGCCGTGATGGAGTTAAAGATCCTAGTCCCAACTCAGGCTGGAGCGAGGCTGCCTATGCGGGAATTTTAGGAGTACAGCTGGGGGGAAAAAATACTTATCGGGGAGTAGTGAAGGAAAAACCCCTGTTAGGAGACGCAATAGAAGCAATTTCTTTAGCCAAGATCGATCGCGCTTTAAACTTGACTCGTTATTGTTTTTTAACTTGGTTGGCGATCGCTCTATTAATTCACGGGCAATTTTTACTATTTACGAAGATTTAATTTTCGTCGTTGGCGTAGGCGTTAATTATTTTAAAATAACATCTTTTATTTGGTAACATTCCTGTGGGGGCGACATAAATACTTAGAAAGCATGCTGAATTAGGCTTTTAGCCCTCATACCCTGACGATAATAGTTATTTTTGGCGGTTGAAAAATGGATCAATTCTTGAACAACATCCT
>JBHJNW010000050.1:0-5767 GCA_050330395.1 Pleurocapsa sp. | reverse complement strand
CATATTGCCAGAGAGTTTGAAGAGTCGGAGTTTCATCTGTAATTACTGCCCAAGGTTCGGCAACCGTTTCAGGAAAAGCTAAAGCTAGATTAACAGTTTCAAGTCCTTGTTCCCAGAGTCGAACTTGATGATACATTTTTGCTTCTCCTCTGACAAGTTGACATCATCCGATTCAAAAAATATTATGTTAGCCAATTTTCCTGATTTCATCTGCCAAACTTTTATAGTTTTATCTTTACTTGCACTAGCTAAAAATTTGTTGTTATCACTAAAGCAAATAGAGTTTATTTTTTCAGAGTGTCCTGCTAGTTCGTTAAAAAATATTAATTTGTTGGCAATCATTCTTTTATCTTTTAAGTCTTATAAAACAATAATTCCCCTAAAATCTAGATAAATTAGCAATTGCTCTAAAAAAACTAATTTGGGTTTTGGTAAAGCTTCACCCATACTTTCATAAAAAAGGATCAAAGATTCAAGAGTTTCTTTACCATTGAAAACAGCAAACCCTAAGTATCGCCGTGACTACGCTAATAGCTACCAGGAAAATCGGACAATGCTACCAAAAAGCAGTTATCGTCTTACGTGATTCCACAAGCTGCCGAAACCGCAGCGTGGCTCACGCGCTTCATCTGAATAATCATTCGCTCTTTCAATTTATCCATTTCCTGGTTTTTTGCTCAATTTTAATCAAGTTTTTCAACTCTGGGTGTACCATCCGCTTCAATCCAGATTAATTGTTTGATACGACAAGTTTTAGCATATTGCTTAATTGCTGTTTCAGATCGCTCACCCAAATCGATTTCAACTCTGACAAAACTATCTTTATTTCTTAACTGACGGGCATATTTGAGAGCTGCTGCATTTACGTCTTTAGTCCTAGGGATGACCAGGCAATCGCTGCTAGGAGCTTGTTGAGGCAGTTTATCGGTAGCCAGCAAGCAAGAGTGTAGATCTTCGATTGAGAGCGAAAAACCAATACCTGGGGATGTTTGCCCCTGAGGATCGTATAGCCCTAGCAACCGATCATAGCGACCTCCTTTAGCTAAAATATAAGACTGATTATCTTGAAAACTAACCGCTTCAAAAACAATACCCGTATAGTAATCAAAAGTTTGTAACAAGCTCAAATCTAGAGTTAATGGTAAAGGTTGTTTAGCACTACTGTTGAGTAATTCAATTAGTGACTTGAGGTTATTGACTATTGTCTGAGCATGATCATCTAGATCAAGAGCAGATATTTTACTCAAAACAGTTTCGGGTTTTCCTCTCAGGTCAAATAACATTAAAGCTTGGGCTTTTAAAGCCGCGTTTAACTCTAAACTTTCCAGGGTAATACGGTCAAGGTTGGCAATACAGTTACGTACTGAGGTACGAATTGATTCAGGAAATACTGCCAAAAGCGATCGCGTTAATCCTGCCTCTCCCAACAGAATTGTCCAATCTGGTACACCCAAATCGTATAAACAGTCTGCTAAGAGTAACATAATTTCGGCATCTGCCAAAACTCCCCCAGCAAACAATAATTCAACTCCCGCCTGATAAAATTCTAGTTGACGACCATGATGACTTTGGGGCGCGTTGCGAAACACATTGGCACGATAGCAAAGACGTTGAGGGTCAGTATTTCCTGCCATCCGCGTTACCGCTGCCCTGGCGATTGAGGCAGTAACTTCAGGACGTAACCCTAAAGAGCTTTCGCCGTGGTTGCGTAGTTGAATCACTTGAGAAGGTTCAATCGCACCACCTGCGGTCAATGTTTCTAGCCATTCGATAGTAGAAGTAACAATGCGTTGATAACCCCAGGTTTGAAAACAATGCTGTAGGCGATCGTTAATCCAACGCTTTTGCTCTACTTCTAAAGGCAGTAAATCTCTAGCTCCTGCGGGTGGTTGATAAATCATTTCCAGTAAGTTTAAGCATTCTTGGGCGACAAGTCGGTGGAGATGACAAATGTAATCTAGTATCTCTCGACTGAGATATTGTTGATTAATATCTACTTGTGTCATCTTACTTTTTTTTCGGCCTAAAAATTCTACTAAAAAAGCCACTCTTAGCTGATTGATGATTTGGATTAGCGTTTGCTACAGAACCAGGATTAGATATTTTAGATTTGTTAGCTAGTTTGTCATACGCTTTCTTGCTTTCCATGACGATCTGGTTATGAGGTTCGGCTTTCCAGGCTTTATCGATATAAACTTTTGCCATCGTCCATTGTTTTTGGTGCAGATAAGCTCTGCCCATTACTGCATGAACGATACCGTGATTTGGGTCGATTTTTAAAGCATCTCTTAATTCTTGGATCGCGCTGTCAAATTCTCCTTTAGATATATACTGTTGAGCGCGATTGACAAACGCAGCCACTCTTGATTCTGAAGTTGGTTCTTCTATTTTGGCTCTAGTTTTAGAAGAAGGAGGTGAGGGAGTTAACGTCGTTTTATTCTTAGCTATGGTTGGTTTCTTGGTGTTGGAGATCGCTTCTGAAGCAGATGTGACATTACGATTGATTGCGCGATCGCTTTTAAGCAGCAAGTAAACTAAATTCAGCTCGCTAATTGCTTCAATTTCCTTGACTATCTGTTCTAATGATTTATATTGTTCGCCAGCCAGTTTTTTTAACAGTTTAGGATAGACTAATTCTACACTATCTCCAACGGTTAATAGTTCTTGAGCCATTGCGCTTTTTACTGAGATTTTAGCTTTATTTTCCACCAGATGTTTGCCGATCTGAGCCAAAATTAGCTGTTGTTCGGCAAAAGTGGTTTTTCGCGATAGTTGCTCATATGCAGGATTAACCAACTTCGATAAAATTTGTCCTGCTGTGTTCATTCTTGCTGCATCCGAGCGACATTTGTCTGGATGGAGTTTTTGGGCAATTTTCAAATATCGCAAGCGAATTTGCTTAGGTTCAGCGTCAAGTGATACGCCAAGAACTGCATGATGATCTATTATGTTTAGCCTAAAAAGTCCGTGTTTAATCGCGAATGACATAAGAAATAAAGATATAAATTATCAGCAATAAGACATATCCTTGTCATGGAAATATCAATTAAGATACTAGCTGTATTCATATAGTTCCCTGAATTCTATAGGAATTAACCAAGGCGTTAATAATTTTTGAGCCGTCATTTGGCAATAATTAAACAGTCAGAAGCGAACTACCAGACACTCACGCTTCTTCGCGTAGAGTGCTAGCTTCCAACTTCACAGGGAACAGCATCTAGCAAAACCGAAGTTTTACCCCTGTGTCTTACATTCCCTCCATTGGCTGTGTCTCTAGTCCCTAAAGACAATATCCGTAAGCCTTCATTTCTAATATTGAGCGCAGCATTTATGTCTCTATCATGTTGGTTATTGCATTTGGAACAAGTCCAAGTTCTAATATCTAGAGGCAAACTATCAACACTCCTTAAGGTGTTTGATCTGAACAGGGTTTAGTACAATATGTTACTTCCAGGCGGCTAAAGCAGGAGTTTCAGCTAAAGCTTTGCTGAGAGCATCATGAATTAAACTATTTGTGGCTAAGATCCGCCCTGAAGGAATATCCAAAGGACTACCATCATAAGCGGTTACTTTACCCCCAGCTTCTCGCAGAATGACGATTCCTGCTGCCATATCCCACGGCTGAATTCCTCTTTCCCAATAGCCGTCTAATCTACCGCAGGCGACTCCCGCCAAATCCATGGAAGCGCAACCAAGACGACGAACTCCCTGAGTTAAATGAGTCAGATGACAAAATTCTGCATAGTTATTGTCGGTAGTTTCTCGGCGATCGTAGGCAAAACCAGTAATTAACAAGCTTTTATTTAATTCTTTAGTCTGCGAAACTCGAATTGGACGGCGATTACAGGTTGCCCCCAATCCTGTTGCGGCGCGAAATAGCTCATCACTAAAAGGATTATAGACAGCACCCACCGCAGGAACTCCCTCAATCATCAAGCCAACTGAGGTGGCGGCTAAAGGTAAGCCGTGAGCGTAGTTAGTTGTACCATCCAAAGGATCGATCGCCCAAAGATATTTACTATCAGCATTACCTAATGCCCCCGACTCTTCCGCCAGAATCTGATGCTCTGGCAAATGACGCTTGAGTACTTTGAGTACCTCTGCTTCTGCTAGCTTGTCAGCTTCGGTTACTAAGTCTCCTGGACGACCTTTTTCCTGAATATTATTTAATTTACCCCAGCGTTCTTTTAATACTGCCCCCGCAGCTAAGACTGATTCGGTAGCGACATCGAGAAAGATTTGTAATTGTTCAGCAGCAGGTTGAGTCATTATTTATTCATTGAGCGAAATTGACTAGGAGTGTAGCGCATTGCCAGATTTGGATTCCAAATTCCGTAACCCATCAGGCGAGCGTATTCTTGAGACTCCATCAGCAGCTTACTATAGGAATGGTCATATCTATCGTTTGCCAGGACACATCCTGACTGAACTAATTGTTGACTAATTAAGCTTTGGTTTTGCCAAATGTGGGCATTAAGACGGTTAAAGCGATCGCGCTGGGCATCTTCCTGCTCGATCTCAATCGGCAACCCTATAACTAACTCCACCAATTTTTTTTTGGCAGCTTCTCCCCAAGGAGACTGACGCAGATCGGGCGCTTCAATTCCCGTAATTCGCACTAGAGTAACCTCAGATGTTCCCGTTAATAAAACTTCAATAGTTTGACCGCTAACTACCCGCGTTACTTTTCCAGAACGTAAATTTGCTGGATTGGGTTGCAAGCTACAGCCAAACAGCAACATTAAATAACCACAAACAAAAAATAACTTGATTTGGTTCATTCTTGAAAATGAGTCAGTATTCAATTGTATTCAGATACTTAAATAAAAACCAATCTTTGTACTTAGTAAACTTCGTCGTGCGTACCTATATTAACTGAGACAATTTCTATAAGATAAGATTAATTCGCTCCCGTTAGTATCCCGACTGACGATCTGACCTTGGCGATCGCTTAAAATTGTCCCGATGGTTAAAGAGACATCGGCGTATTTCTGCACGTAGGCAGACGCTTTTTGACTAATTTTTTGCGCTAGTAAGGTAAACACAGATTCAGCTAATTGTAGTTCAACTAGGTGTTTATAAGCTGCATCGGCAGTTTTAGCCGTTAAGATTGCTTGAATTGTTTGCAGATCCCCACCAACTGAAGCGACAGCAGCACTAATAATTTCTAGTTTGGCATCTGCTAAATGGCTAGAAGTATTAAAAATACCGCCAGCTAGCTTGATCAGTTTTCCCTGATAACCGAGCAGCAGAATCGAGTTGGCACCGCGCAATCCTGCTTCTACCAGCATTGCTCCAAGCCAATTGCCAGTTTGTACTATAGCCGTTTCGGGAATGCCCAATCTTTGAGCGACTTGCATCCCATTGTTACCGAGACAAAAAACTAAATTTGAATTGATTTTTACTTTATTTTGTAAATCGAGACGAAATGCTTCTAAATGATCGGCTGCTGATAGAGGTTGCGAAATCCCGCTAGTTCCTAGTAAAGAAAGCCCTTCGAGAATGCCAAATGCTTCGTTGGATGTGCGTTGAGCCAGTTGGCGACCGAATGGGAGAATAATAGTAACTTTTACAGTTCTATCTAAGGGAATTAAGGGTAACAGATTAGCATCAAATAAACGACGGGCATAACTATAAATAGCAGGATCGCCTGTTGCTGTTTTACCCACACCTTCACCAGCTTCTAAAATTAAAGCATCAGAGGTGCGATCGCTCAATCTCACTAATGCCCAGATTGGCGTATGGCGAGTCAGATCTAAATTATCTC
>JBHJNW010000049.1:0-24859 GCA_050330395.1 Pleurocapsa sp. | reverse complement strand
GACAACGCGATCGTTGATGCCATCTTTGACATAGGGAGAATGATTTTCACCTCCAAATAATTTTTGATTGTTGGTTTCATTTTCCGTAAATAAAAGTTTGTCACCATCCTGACAATACAACCATCTTTTTCCCAAACTAGGATGAGTAGCTTCAATTACAGAGTTAGAAGAATCCGATTGCGCCTTAAGCAAAGGTCGTTCGCTATTTTCCTCCCAAGACCAAGTATTGCGAAACCACAATGTCGGTAAAAGATGAAGGGTTTTCTCTTCCGCAGCGCGATTGATAATTTTAATTTGAATCAAAATATCTTCTGGAGAGTTTTTAGCGTATTCGACAAAGACATCGAAGTATTCATCGTTATCAAAAATTCCCGTGTCTAATAATTCAAACTCTGGATCGAGATAGCCTTTGTGCTGATTTTCTTGCAGTAATTGTTCATAAGGAAACGCCTGTTGGGGATACTTGTAAAGATATTTCATGTAGGCATGAGAAGGCGTATTATCTAAATAGAAGTAGTATTCTTTAACATCTTCCCCGTGATTGCCTTCTGGCCCCGTTAAACCGAATAGCCTTTCTTTAAGAATCGGATCTTCACCATTCCAAAGGGCAACTGCAAAACAAAGTCGTTGGTGGTTATCAGAAATTCCCGCAATGCCATCTTCACCCCAACGATAAGCACGCGATCGCGAGTGTTCGTGCGGAAAATAGTCCCAAGCCGTACCGTGAGGACTGTAATCTTCTCGGACTGTTCCCCACTGGCGTTCACTCAAATAAGGCCCCCATCTACGCCAGTAAGCTTCTCGTTGGCGATCTGCTGCTAATCTTTTTTCTTCTGCGGTCATTTGTTTACTCCCTGAACTCAATTCGATATTTCTACAATAGAGGTTTGAAAATTAGACCTATTCGACCGAGTAGTCTTTCTGTTACTGGTCGATTTTGCCATTCTGTATGGCTGAGACAAGCACTATCAGCTAAAGCATTTTGAAGTAAGCTGTCAGTTTTCTCAACTAATTGAGAATTGCTCGTAGAAACATTTAATTCGTCATTGTGGTGATAACTGCGGGGGTCAAAATTGGCGCTCCCCGTACTCACCCAGTCATCGTCAATTAAAGCTAATTTAGCGTGCATCATACTAGGCTGGTATTCGCAAACTTGCACCCCAGCCTCTAGTAATTCGCCGTAGATTTCGCGAGAAGCAAAACGCACAATTGGCTTATCATTGTTTTCTCCCATGGTCAGAACGCGCACGTCAACTCCTTTTTGTCTGGCTTGAATTAGCACGTTACGAGTATTGCGATCGGGGACAAAATACGGGCTAGCAATCCAAATTCGCTCTCTAGCTGCCAAAAAACTCACCTGAAATAGCATTCTAATTGTTGACTCGCTTAGGGTAGAGGTGTCGTTTGTGATATAAAGTGGCGTTCCTTGTTCTGGCTGTTCCCGCACCACATCTCGACTCAAATCTACCGTGCCGCCAACATAAGCCCAATTCTGCATAAAGTTGCCTTCTAATATACTGACAACTTCCCCCGTATAACTTGCCTCGAATTCAAGCCAGGGAGCGGTATCGCCAATATCTGGATCGCCGTCCCAATCATCGGAAACCCCAGCACCACCAATTAAAACCTGTTGACCGTCAATTAACAGCAATTTGCGGTGAGTGCGAGAATTGTATTCTAGTGGCGCTTGCCAATCAAATTCGCGAAAAAAACGAACTTCGACACCAGCTTGTCGCAACCTTTGCCAATACTCGCTAGGAATCGAATCTGTACCGTAATCATCAATTAAAAGCTGTACTTCTACCCCTGCTTTAGCCCGTTCACTCAGTGCGGCGGCAAATTCATCGGCACGCCGACCAGGAGTCATGTAGTATGTTTCAAAGTGAATCGTGTTTTTAGCACTGCGAATCGCATCTATGCGAGCAGCGTAAATAGCATCTGCCCCACTCCAATAGTCAGTCAAGCGACCGCTAGTGGGTAGAGCATTCGATAAACTCACTACCAGCAAAGGAAAGCGAGGATCTTCTAAAGTAGGTCCATTGGTAATTTGATACTCAACTTCCGAGCGGAAAAATCCTTGAAGGTAGAGAAAGCTTAAGCCAAAAATTGTTAAACTAAATACTCCTCCACCAATCCACCACCACAGCTTTTTGTTTACTCTGGGACGGTTTTTTAATTGTTGTTTTCTTGTCTGCATTTTGAGCCAAATAAGTTCAGGACATCGAGCTTACTGCGTTTTTCAACTGAGTAGACCGCAACAATGAAATTCAAAAAAGCTAACAGCTAACAGCTAATAGCTAACTAATTAAAAGCGAAGCTAGCGGACGCAACGTAAGGAACTAATCCTCTAGGGCGGTCTTGGGGGTTTCACGGTCAAGCCCTAAAGGATTAGCGCCTGGGGGCGCGTCCCGCACTCCTGCCCCCATGAGCGATATCCGAAGGTGTATCCTTTATGACTGCTTCAAGAAAACGTAGTCTATTAAGCATAAAAATGGCTGTAAGCATTGACAGGTAAACCACCTGAGGCGGTCAAATTAATTGTCTCTAATGGTGCCATCGGGCATAATTGTGTCTTCAAAATCTACTTGTTGTAAATTTGCTCCCGTAATATCGGCTTCAGTGAGATTGGCATCTTCTAAGTCTGCCCGTTGAAGGTTAGCTTGTTGCAAATTAGCTCCCTGTAAGTTCGCCTCTTCTAGATCGGCACGAATTAGATTAGCTCCCTGTAAGTTTGCTCCTTGTAGGTTAGCTTTGTCTAGATCTGCGTTTTGCAGATTGGCATTTTGGAGATTGGCATTTTGGAGGTTAGCTTCTTCCAAATCCGCGTTTTGCAGATTGGCTCCACTGAGGTTACAGCCAGGACATTGCTTTGTTTGTAGCAATTCTTGAACTTCCGAAGATTGGCCTTGACCTGGGGTTTGAGCAATCGCTTCAGGTGTTTGGTTAATCCCAAAACCAGCAGCAACTGCCACACAAGCTGTCGTTATCGTCCCAAAAATTCCTGTTTTTAGAGTAGACTTTTTCATAGTGAATCTTTAACTTTTGACTTTGAATCAGAAAGTAATTATTTATCTCGTTCTCAATCATCAAGAATTTGAGCATCATTAAAATAATTGTTTTAGGCAATAGGATGATTAAATTTATCTCAAAGCATTCTTGAGCGATTAAATTCCTTATTCTTAGGATTAAAGACAAAAGTGACCAAAAAATGACAGCAGCAATTCTCTAAAATTTTTATGGTTGTTGCCCAAGACCAAGGCAATTTATGTCAAATGTCTTTAACAGTTTTTGTTGAATACTTCCGCTTAAAGTTTTGTTATAGTTATTTTTCATTGGATTGTAAATATTTGAAAATTATTATTTATCTATAAAATTGCCTGGTTTTAATTAATAGTATCGATTAACTTTTATCATTTGTTTACTAATAAATAATCTCTTTTATTTATTAGTACTTAAAATAAATGAGTGAGAGTTAGATGAATTGTCGCAATAGGCATAGGCATCGCAAACTTTCTCCAAACAGTTAGCGATCGCTTTTGTTCGTTCTCCCCAAGGCATTAAGATCCCTGACTGACCCTTCTTGCCTCAGATTACCTCGGGAATTCTCTCCAAAGATGCAACCCAACGAACCAAAGATTCCGATTGATGAATGTTTAAGCAGTCCATAACTAAATGCCACTTGGTTATTTGAGGATTAGCTTTAATCATTGTAGCGATCTAAAAAGATTGACCGCCGTAGAAAATTTAAGATACGAAACCTACTCTGAGCGAGTTTCGATAATTTATTGATATCTTTGAACTAACAACAGAGCAGCCTGACGATATTTATCTACTAATTCAAGTGGCGATAAGACTACAGCATGACTAAGATAGCGATTTACCCAAAAGCTAAACTCATCCTGCGATCGCGGTGGTAGCTTAATCGAATAATCTAGATAATCTGGATGTTTTTTGATTATCTGTCGGGGATGTCTTAGTTCACCCTCAGCAATAAAAGCACTTACAGGCGGAAAAAAGCGTACTTTTACGAAAATAAGGTCGAGTTTACCCGCTAATTCTAATTGTTGTTCAGCGCGATTTCCTAATTTTAGACCCCAGCCATTTTCTAGTAGTTTATGAGCATTATCTAAACTTCTTTTCTGCTCTGATATATTTCTAGCTTTTTGGGGTTTGACAATTTCTAAATAATCTTTAAATCGATCGATTCTACCTATTGATAAAGTACCATCATGCTCATTTTCGTAAATTAAATACCAAGCGATATCATAATAAATTAATTGCAGGGGATAGAGAGTAACTAAACCAAGTTTGCTTTCGTTATAGGGATCGATACGACGAGAAAGTTTGATCGCTTGGCCTTTAATAATAGCTTCTTCTAATAAATTAATCTGATGAAACAAAGTATGACGATATTCACCTTTGTTCATCATCTCTAGAGGATCTGTATAGTTAATAGCGCGGTTAAGATGTTGTCGAACGGGATGAAAAAAATCTTCATCTGCAAATCCTCGCAACCGCTTTTTTAGTAGTTTGTAGATTTTTCTTAATTCTGGATCTCCTTGATATATTGCTTGAGATTCTAAAGCATTAAATGCTGCTTTGAGTTCTTTCTGACTCATTACTCCAGTACCGAGATAATAACCCCAACGATACATTCTACGATCCAAGATTTGCCAGTCTTTGAGTAACTCTAAATCTTTGCGCAAAGTAGGCAAAGCAGGATATCCATCTGGTAAATTAATGTCTAGCGATGCTCCTAATTCCTTTAGTTTAATCTGTACCGATTTTAGAGCATTATGATGTTCGCTATGGGATTCCTCAAATTCATCGGGGCAGCCTACTCCTGGATATTTGATTAGAGTAGCAATTAACAATAATAATCTTTCTAAAGCTTGGATGTTAGTATAACGGCTTATTTTTGAAGATGCGTTCATTGATGATGTTGGGGGAGTGATGAATGATGGGTGATGAAAAAGAAAATATTGCAGTGTGAAGTACAAGTTTTATTTTGGGTTGTTTTGATTATATTTTTAGCGTATTTTATTGAGTTCGGTAAATATTGGGAATTTATCGATTTAATTATGGCATTTCAGATAAATTGAAATCTGTAAAATCAATTTTAAAATCGTTAAAGTATCTCATGTATTTATCTACTCGCGGAGCAATAATTAGAAATTTAGCTACTGCTGTTGTGAATGGTGCAATTACTCTAGTTTTATTATTAATTGCGCCTTTAGGGTTAGCAGCCGTAATCGGTAATACTTTTTTAGTGACTGTAGCTAGCTTTTTTGTCGGTACTTTTGCCGATATGGTTGTTGATTGGCTAGCTATTTCTAGTGTCAGGCAAAGTAAATTTACTTCCTCTAACAGTGAAAGAGAATTGCAGCTCAAAAATCCAAGTTCATCGGCTATTAAAAAAAATAGACGATGAAAAGTCTTTATGTATCTCAACAAGGCTGCGATATATCTTTAAGCAAAGAAACTTTAATTGTTCGTCATCGAGAAGACATTCTAAATCGCGTTAAAATACCGCTGCTCGAACAGATTTTGATTTTTGGTAAGTCGCAAATTACCACTCAGGCAATTAGAGCTTGTATCTGGCAAAACATTCCTATTGTCTATCTTTCGCGCATGGGTTATTGTTATGGTCGAATCTTACCCCTAGAACGAGGTTATCGTCAGCTTTCTCGCTACCAACAACAGCTATCTCGTGCAGAAAAGTTAGCAGTAGCTAGAGAAATCACCACTGCCAAACTAAAAAATAGTCGCGTTTTATTACAACGGCAGCAGCGAAAACAGCAAACAGCGAGATTAACTGAAACTTTGCAAAATTTGAGTTATTTAATTACTAAAACAGAGCAAGCTAAAGATATCGAGCAATTAATCGGTTTAGAAGGTGCAGGTGCAGCCAGCTATTTTTCTGCTTATGGCGAAGTAATTACTAATCCAGATTTTGTCTTTGTGGCTCGTAGCCGTCGCCCTCCAGGTAATCCCGTTAATGCTATGCTGAGTTTCGGTTATCAAATACTATGGAATCATTTTTTAGCTTTAATCGAATTACAAGAACTCGATCCCTACCAAGCTTGTTTGCATCAAGGTAGTTATCGTCATGCAGCCTTGGCTTCTGATTTAATCGAGGAATTTCGCGCCCCTATTGTTGATTCTTTGGTTTTGTATTTGATTAATCGGCGGATAGTCAACTCGGTAACGGATTTTGTCTATCGAAATGGTGGTTGTTTTCTTAATGATGCGGGAAGAAAGAAATATTTACAAGCATTTCTGCAACGGATGGAAGAAGAAATCAAAACAGATTTTGGACAGCAGCCTAGATGGGATTTGCTAATGCAGCAGGTAAAGTTATTTAAGCAATTTGTCTATCAACCCGTTCAACTTTATCAATCTTATTTGATTCGGTAATTTCTGCAAAAATTGGCAATGAGACTTTTTATTTAGATTTAAGTCCGATATACGGTGAAGTTGTGTAATTTCACTGTTTTTCTCCTTGCAATTATTTTTTCTATTAATTTATTAATTAGAGATAATAACAAGTGTTATCTCTTTCGCGATCGCTAATTATTTAGTTTCCATTCAATTAGTTTCTCTAGTAATTAGAGAGTTTTTGAGTTCTTCCAATAAATAAATAATTAAGGGCTTCGGGTTTCCATTCAATTAGTTTCTCTAGTAATTAGAGAGTTGTGAAATTCATAGTGATTTCACAGATCGCAATTGGTATTATGAGCACACAAACTATAAGTCGGTTCTGCGCTCCGTGTTTAAAACACATGGTAGTAACACTGAAACTTCAAAGCAAATAGTTTTTCGCTTAAAGCAAGGTTTAGATAACCTTTATGATTCTCTATATCGCAATCTTGAAGTGGTTTCCATTCAATTAGTTTCTCTAGTAATTAGAGAGGTGATGCACCTAGTTGCTGTGAGAAACCACAGGCTAGATCAAGTTTCCATTCAATTAGTTTCTCTAGTAATTAGAGAGCATAATTAAAAAGTGCCGCCGTCTACAACTGTAGTTCCTGTTTCCATTCAATTAGTTTCTCTAGTAATTAGAGAGTATGTTTTACTTTATTGCCAGTCCCTGTTGTCATAAACGTTTCCATTCAATTAGTTTCTCTAGTAATTAGAGAGATATATCGCGTTCAAAATGCAGTGTCAAGGTTTTATTCTGAGATTTGTTCGATAACGGTATCTTGAGAAGTTGATTTGTTTGCGTGGAAGCTAGCAGCTACATTAAAGAGAGTGTAACCAGCGATGACAATTACTAGAGCGATTGCTGAGTTGCGGTCTTTGTTGCGAATTCTTCTTTCTTCACGAGCGGCTCTTGCTTTGTTTACTTCGTCTTCATTGTAGATTAGTCTGCCTCTTAGTTTCATTTTGTTTTCCTGTGTTTTGTTTTCTATATATCTAATATGTTTCCATTCAATTAGTTTCTCTAGTAATTAGAGAGTATCCCCTTTAAAGCCGTTGATTAACGTTGGTAACACTTTATCTTTGTTTCCATTCAATTAGTTTCTCTAGTAATTAGAGAGCTGTGAGTACTACCCGACTTTCCAGGTAGTTCTCTAACTGTTTCCATTCAATTAGTTTCTCTAGTAATTAGAGAGATAGCATTTAATTCGACTCTTAAATCTCCTTCCCATTCAAGGTTTCCATTCAATTAGTTTCTCTAGTAATTAGAGAGTCAGATTAGAGTTTGAGAGACTAACCATCGAAGAGGGAATGGTTTCCATTCAATTAGTTTCTCTAGTAATTAGAGAGTTAAAAGACAGATACGGCGTCTATACCTTAGTTTACTCTGGTTTCCATTCAATTAGTTTCTCTAGTAATTAGAGAGTTCCAGTCGACGGCTACCCATCAGCTAGAAGAAGGTTCTTCATGTTTCCATTCAATTAGTTTCTCTAGTAATTAGAGAGATGAAGTAATGATTGCTGATTGGGGACAATGGGCTAAGAAAAGTTTCCATTCAATTAGTTTCTCTAGTAATTAGAGAGTTAGAGTAGCGGCATTGAGTGACACACCAATCATCCCAGCTAGTTTCCATTCAATTAGTTTCTCTAGTAATTAGAGAGTGCCTTCATTAAAACCCAGATATAGTCTGATGTCCAGAGGCGGTTTGCGAGGCTCAGGAAAAAGAGAACACGATAGGCTGTAAAAAAAACAAGCAAAAACATTAAAAGATATACACAGAATGAAGTCGAGGCTCAGAACCAGATAATTAGGGTTACAGCGATTTTGTCTGAGGTTCGCAAAATATATCAAATAATAAAAATAAATTACGACATCAAGGCGATCGCCTTTAAATAATCGTCGAACTAGGTGGTTTAGTAAGGTCTTTCCCTGTTCCCCAATTTACAACTTGCTGCAAACTACTTTTGGTGATGGGGTAGATCCTGATACTATCCTTTTCTAAGTTAATGCTTTTTTTTAGGCGATTTCTTAGCTGTTGATATTGACCTTTATTGAGGACGCATTCAAAAACACTATATTGAACTCTTTTGCCGTAACCTTCTAATAAGTCTGCTACTTTTTTGCGCCGTTTATCGCAGGGAATATCGTAGACAATTACGTAGAACAAAGCTTTCTTAAAATGATGAAGTATGAGTGCTGAATGATGAATCTTGGTTTATTCCGTGTTCATTGTTCCTAAGTCATCATCATTTTAAATTTATTAAGTTTTTTAAATTAATTCAAGTAAAAGAAAATATTAAAAAGTAAGGCGATCGCGATCGTAAAAAGTATATTGAGCAATGCTTTTATGGTATTACAAAAAAAGATATTCAGTATTATCACTTGATAGACCATTTGAAATCACTCGGCTAGAGTTGAATAGAAACTCAATCCATAGTGATGAAAGTTAATGACAAAACTTTACTGGCAAGCTAAAGTCTGGGGTTTGCTTCACGATCCAGGTTTAAAAGCATTATCTCAAGGCAAAGATTTTGCCAGGGAGGGACAATGGGAAATCCTCAACTGTATGTCTGGATGGCATTCTCCCAAAGATAAATCTGCATTAGACTCATTAAGTCGTCAATGGTTGGATAATGTGGGTTTGTGCGATTTAATTGCTTCGGCAAGCGATCGCAGTACCATAGGTAGACTAGATCCTAAATTTAGTTCCATCAGTTATGGCGACGATGGTTTGCAAATACATCATCTTTTATCTGGAGAATCACAAACTCTACAAATACCGAAATGGCATACAAGGCTGCAAGAAGTTAAACGCAAAGAGTTTTTAGAAGAGAAAGAATTAGCAGTATTAAACCTCATCAAAGAATATGAAGATCCACGTCTGGTACATTGGTGGCTATGGCGTTGCTATCCCGAATTATTAGCCAAAGATACGCCAGAAGTATATCTACTTCCTGCTGAAACTCGGTTTCCCGATGCTTCCTTGTGGAGTCATACTAGTATTACTTCCGCATTAGCTGGTGGTTTAGCAGGACACTATAAGCAATCAGAAGAATATCCCAGTAAAGGACAAAGTTTTACTCGTTCGCGTCCGCATTTAGTGGTATTTACCTTTTCTCCCGTACAGGAATTAGTCAAAGCCAGTCGTAAGATGCGCGATTTTTGGGCTGGTTCTTGGTTGTTGCATTATCTATCTGCTAAGGTTTCTTATGAGTTGGCGAAAAAATACGGTGCAGATACACTTTTATATCCCTGTTTATATCAACAACCTTTAATCGATCATTGGTTATTACAAGAATATCCCGAATTTAGTCAATGGATTGAAGAACCGACAACCCAGGAATTATTAACCGCTGGTTTCCCTAATGTAATCGTCATGATTCTCCCAGACAACGGGAAACAAGGGGACGAAAGAAAAGAGAATCCCATCTATGCAGCCACTCAATATGCTAAACAAGTTTTAGACCGAGAATGGCAAAAATTAGGTGAACAAAGCTTAGAATTTCTGCAAAAGATAAATCCAGCCTGGAAAAATATTAATCTCAATAATTGGGATAGTTGGCTAAAGTCTCAATGGCAGACTTATTGGACAGCTTTACCCATTGGTAATTTAGAGACAGAGTTAACCCAATCGCCACGCAAATCAGAGGGATATCAAGAATGGTGCGATCGACAAAATAATTTTACTAATTTAAAAGACAATTTAGCTTTATTTGAAACTAATGAGGCAGAATTGCTGAAAGCAGTTTTTAATTTATTAGAAAAAACAGAAATAGAATCTAAATCTTACTCCAAACAACCCAATATTAATGTCGGTTCTTGGTGGGGTAATATATTTGATCGCCTGCGTTACAATTTAACCGCCGTCAAAAGCGCCCGTACTTGGTCAATTCCCACTGCTTTTGGGACTCGTTCTACTATTTCTGGTATTGGTTCGGTGGTGCATAACCAGCAGTCTGACTGGGTGAGTGAAGGGCAAACCAAAAACTTTTGGTCGGATGGTAAAAATCTAGGTTTATTTGACGGAATTGAGGAATTAAACCCGACTGAGGTAGTTAAACGAGTTTTACACAAAATATTGCCAGATGTCTTAAATATCCAAGATTTATCTTTAACTTATCCCGATCTGAGTTCGGGAGTTGCCGGTTGGTTAAAACAGGCAGAAAAAGAAGGAGATGATGAAGTAATTAAATATTATCAAACTGCTTGTCGACAAATTTATCAGCAATTTAACTGGACAAAAGAAGCAGCTGAAACAGCTTGGGGAATTCCCTGGATTAAAAACAAACAATATAAATTACCCAATCCTCGATTATTAAATGCAGGTTGGCTGATTGAAGACTTTAAAAATACCGACGAGAAAAAAGCTGAATTAGGCAAATTACAAAATACCATTGCCAATCATTTCCCTGCTGGTAAAAACCCTACTGACTGGTATGTAATTGCTGCTGGGGATGGCGATAGCATGAGTGAATGGCTGAAGGGAAGTAAATTAAAACCCTATCAAGAATATATTCCTCAAGAACTGATTAATAAAATCGATCGCTTTCCTGATGGAATCAAACAGCCAGTTACCGAATTTTTAAACGTTCAAAAAAGGATGGGACCCGCTACCCATAGTGCCTTGAGTCGTTCCCTCCTGGATTTTGCCAATCAATTAGTACCCTATCTAACAGAATCTCGATACGCTGGCAGACTAATTTATTGCGGTGGCGATGATATTTTAGCCTATACCAATCTTTGGGAGTGGGATAAGTGGCTATGGGATATACGACAGTGTTTTAAAGGACAAGAGGATCCTGGGAATGAGTTTGATAATGAGGGGGATTATTGGAAATATAAAAACTATGAATTAGGAATGATGAACGCGGAATTAAAAACCTCATCATTCAGCACTCATACTTCATCGTTACCAAACCGTCCTTTGTTTACTTTGGGTTCAGACGCGACTATTAGTTTTGGTATAGTTATCGCTCATCATTCAGTTCCCCTGGCGATTTCCTTAGAAAATCTTTGGTCGGCAGAAGAAGAAGCAAAAGAACATTACTATCTTGCCGATCATCAAGATTCCTACAAAGATGCAGTGCAAGTTAGAGCAATTTATGGCAACGGGAATATTTTAAAAGCAACTGCTAAATTTAGTGTTTTTAACTGCTGGCGAGAGTTAGTAGACTTTGCCCAACAACACGATGAATTAGACTGGGCAATTTTTGAACAGGCTGCTGAGATGTGGCTACAGCATCCCGCACCACAGCAAGCAATTGTACAGTGGACAAAAGCTTTTTGCGATCGCCGAAATGTCTTTAAAAATAATTCAGAATCTCGCAATATTTTTGCTCAAAAACTCAGCGATTTACTAAGTAAACTGTTCGCTTACAGTCCAAAAAACGAACAAGGCGATCGCGAAATTAAAAACTGGCTGAAATTAGCAGCATTTAATTTAAGAAATCGGCAGATAAAAACTAATAAAGAAAAATCATGCATTGGTACACCCTTACTGCATTAGATATACTATTATTTCGCGATGCTAAACCTTTTACTCCAGGAGAAAGAGCCTGGGCAGGAAGTGTATTTCCCCCCAACGGACACGCGATCGCCGGAGCAATTAGAGGATTATTAAATAATAGTAGCAATATTACCTTAAAAGGTGTTTTTCTTAGCTACCGCAAAGAACTTTATTTTTCTCGCCCTCTCAATTATGTTGGTAACTCTTTGCTCCATCCTTTGAGTTGGTTGGATAAAGCATCTCCTTATCAGCAAATGATTTGGGATCGTTTTTCTCCCGCACCTTTATTGTTAACAGAAAAAGATTTAGGTGATGAGAGAGAAATTAATCAGAGCGAACAAAAACCGCGTAACTATTTACCATCTTCTGTAGTCAGTCAATTGTTAAATAACCAGCAATTAAAGCCAGAAGATTGGTCATGCCAACAGGGAGAAAGTCCCCAACCTTGGACAATAGAAACTCGTTCTCATAACTGCTTGAATTCGGGTACTCGCCAAGTAAAAGATGCTGATGGCTACTTTGTTGAGAATGCTATTCGTTTACATTCAGGCTGGAGTCTGGCGATCGCCCTAGATATCCAAATACCTAACACTCCTACCTCTATGAGGCTAGGAGGCGAAGGACATCGGGTATTAATCGAAGAATGTCCTTCACTTGGGGAACAATGGCAGGAATTACAAAAGCAATCTCAACGAAACTATCAAACAGGAGGTAAATCTTTAGCTTATTTAATTACTCCAGGAGTGTTTGAACGCATCCATAAAAACCAAAAGTCAATTTGCCAACCCCATCCTTGGGAATGGAAATTAGCACATACGGTTAATGATAATCAACAACCTGGAAATTTAGTTAGTGTGGCTACTGCCCAACCTTTGGCTATTAGTGGGCGAATTCAGGATCAAAACCCTGATAGACCGAGCATTCCTGCTCCTCAAGTGTTTGCTGCTCCTGCTGGCAGTGTTTATTACCTGAATCAATCAGATACTTTGTTTCAAGACTTAAGTGAAGCACCAGCTAAAGTTAAACGTTGGCGTAGCCTTGGGTACTCTGAATTACTGTGGATTCCTTATTTAGATAAATAATTAAAACTATTATGACAATTAATCATACATATCTTTATTTACTTTCTCCTCTACATACAGGAGGAACAACTCAAGAAGGTAATTTGTTAGGAATTGCCCGTGAATCGCATACTAATTTTCCTTATATCCCCTCCAGCAGTATTAGAGGTAGACTTCGAGCTAGTGTAGAAGACAAAAACCAAAAATTCCAACTGTTTGGTACAGATCTAGAAAATGCCAGCCAATTAGAACAAGGAAATATTTGGATCGGTGATGGTGCTTTACTTTGGCTTCCCGTACCTTCCCTGAGTCATGGAGTAGTTTGGGTTAGTTGCCCGATGTTATTAAAACGCTGGGCTAGGTTTACAGGTAAGTTAGATCGAATTCCTAGCGAATATAGCTGCAACTTTTTAAATGGTGATTCGGCTGTTTATCTCAAAGATGCGATTCTCAAAGCCGAAGAATTAAAGCGATGGCAAAACTGGCAAGATTTTATGCCTCAGACTCATCAAACTAACATGATTGAAAGAGCGATCGTCTTGCCAGACAAACACTGTGGGACTTTAATTCAAATGAGTCTATGGCGACAAGTCAAAATCAAACTTGATGAAAACAAAACTGTCGATGGAGGTTTTCGCTACGAAGAAGCCATTCCTCCCGACACTTTGATGTATTTTACCTGGGGTACTACCTCGGCTGCCAATGGGAAGTCATCTGAAATACATCAAGAATTCAGTCAACTATTAGCCAATCGAGAAATCTTGCAAATTGGCGGACAAGAAAGCTTAGGTAGAGGCTTTGTCCAACAGTGGCTAGCAACAGCAAACTAATTGACATTCATAATTCATCGTTCCTAATTCATCATTTGTTTAAGTCTATGCAAACCTTTGACCCCCGCACTCTCAGCACTCCCGTATACGAAGCTTTACAAGAATTACGAACTAAAAATAATAACGATAATTCCCGACTCAAAGAACAAAAAAGCCAGGCAGTCGAACTCTATACCTATCTTGCTACTTGGGGCATGATGCGCCTTAAAGCCGAAGAACAAGCATTGAGTCAAAAAGGTAAACAAGATATTGTCAAAAAATACTTTGAATGCCTGCAACTTCTTGCGTCAGTTAAAGAGTTAGCTGGCAATAAGGGTTTAGATTCTCTCAAGCAACTCAAAGCCGATGATTATTTGGGTTTAACTGGACTGGGATTAACCCTGGCACAAGAATTTAGTTTTTGGGCAAACGCTATCTATAACGATGTCAAAAGCGATGCCTAAAACAATGATGAATTAGGAATTATGAATGCGGAATAAAAAAACTCATCATTCATCACTCATCGTTCCTCATTTCAAAAAGACTCATTACTTATAAATTTATAGTTTTTCTAATGTCTCCTCAACCTTGTCAACGCCCTCAAAGACCAAATCCACCTATACCTCGATCGCAAGTCAATAATCAATCACAACCTCCCAATCGTAATAGTGGAAGTAATAATCACGGTAATGAAGGTAGAAGAAATAATAATGGAGGAAATAATCAACCTCCTTCACCTTGGTTAAACTCTGATAATGAACCCCAACCAAACTCTACAGCTAGTTTTGTCGAATACTTGCGTTGGATGCGCGAACCAGAACACGAATATAAAGACGCGACTAAAATACAGATATTACAAATAGCACAAGAAAATGCCGATTATGGCGATCGCCTGAAGCAATTAAACCAACGTACCGAACTAATCGCAGGTAAAGACAACACCTTTACAGTTAAATGCCCTTGGCGCATTCGTGTTGGTGGTCATCGTGGTCCCGAAAGTATCTTATTACCAGCTTTTGATGCCTTGGGAATGCCCTATATTCCTGCTAGCACTCTGCGCGGTGTGGCTAGAACTCAAGCAATTAGAGAAATAGTGGCTGCGGAAAAAATTAAATGGAAAAATGCAGAACAAAAAGTAGCTCCTTATTTTGGTTCGATTGAAACAGCAAATCCCCAAGACTGTGCAGGGAAAGTAGTTTTTCTAGATGCCTATCCTTTACCCAGTAAAACTGGTGGTTTGAGTATGGATATGGCAAATAATATCTGGAAATGGGATGAAAATCAGCAACCTAAATATGATTCTAATCCCAATGTCTTTTTATCTCTTCAAGAATCTAGTTTTTTAATTGGCTTACGTTTAGCTAGCAATTGTCAGGACAAAGAAGTTTTAAACAAAGTCAAGCAGTGGTTGATTTCAGGCTTACAAGCTGGTGTTGGTTCGCAAATTAATACTGGTTATGGACAGTTAATTTTAGGCGATCGAGGTAAATCTAGTAGTGAATTTTTCCGTGTTAAGTTTGCCCTAGAAGGACAGCTAATTCACGGTCATCAAAAGTTTAATAATCTTCAACAGCCTTATAAAACCGATAATAGAGGCAATCTAAAACCTACTACTGCTGCTGTTTCCGAAGTTCGTCCTACTGCTTTTAAATCAATGCTGCGTTATTGGTTTCGAGCTTTCGCTTTAGGGGTTTTAACTGCCGAACAGGTGATAACCTGGGAAGGTCAAATTTTTGGTGCAATTACCCCTAAACAACAATTAGGTTGGGTCAGAGTAAATATTATTGATGGTAAATTAATTCAAAAAGAACCACGAGATAAACGAGATGATTGTGGCGAACAAGAAGGTATTTTGACTCTATCCTACTCTGTCGCTACACCTTTTGATAAAAGCCAAGCAATTTCATCTCTATTAGAAAATCTAACCTGGATGATGTTTAATCTGGGTGGTATTGGACAGGGTGCGAGAAGACCTTGTTATTCTCGGCAAAATCGACAATATGCCCCTTGGTTTCGCGGTTCTACTTTTTTTGTTGATGCAGACTTAGAAAATCCTGAATCTTTTTGGTATGCACCAGAATCGGCTCAAGATTTTCAAAAGATATTTAAAACCAAACTAAAAGCTTTTTATTCTGCTTTAGAACAATTAATTCCTAATAGCAACATTTCTAAAAATATTAATTCACCTTTATCTTTTAATCAACCAAGCGATCGCAATTGGTCTGATGCAGTCGATAAACATTGTCGTATAGTAGTTTGTTCAGGCGAAGAACAATATAAAAAGCCTCATGCTTTAGCTGTTTTACACAGTGATGATTTAAAAAGAGGTGGAGATTATGACGGTAATCTTTGCGGACAAACCACTAGACCCGTTAAACCATCGCCTGTCTGGATATCAGACTTAGATGATTATCAGGTGGTTACAATCTTTGGTGCATCAGTCTCACCTCGATCAAACTATCTCCAAAAACTAAAACAAAAATCAGACGAATATTACCAAATATTTCCCTTTGGTTAAAGTATGAATTACAAACGATGAACGCAGAATTCATTCAAAATTTATCATTCATACTTCAGCATTCATCATTAAAAATATGTCCAGTATTCTCTTATCTTTTGTTGGCAATCAAGATCCAGGTTCAGACAAAAACGATCGCGAAGGTTCAATTGTCACTTTAATCCGTCATCTACTAGAAAAAAACCAAAAAATCAAAGGGGCAATTTTGCTTTATACCATGGGTACCGAAGATGCTGCTCACTTTACTAAAGAATGGTTACTATTTAGCGAGATAAAACAACTGTCTATTCCTCCAGAAAATATTGAATTAATTCCAGTTGACGAAAAATTATCACGAGATCCAATCGATTTGTTATTGGCTACTCAAGAAGCCAAAAAAGCGATCGTTCTAGCTCAATCAAAATTAGAATCAGGCGATCGCCTTGAATTAAATTCGTCTTCGGGTACTCCCGCGATGAAAGGTTCGTGGAGTATAGTCCAAGCATCAGGACTAGCAACCAATAGCCATCTTTGGCAGGTAAGAAATCCCAATCTAATGCTGCCCGATCAAGAACGAGTATTTGAATCTGATATTACCGTTCTTAAAAAAACAATCGATATCAAAATTATTAAAGAACAGGTAGCTTGTCATAATTACAATGGCGCATTAGTCACCTTTAAAAATAGCAATATATTAGACAATGGGGTGAGTATCTTACTACAATGTGCCTCCTATCGTTTGAGTTCTGCTTTTGATGCTAGTTTTAATCAAATAAAAAATCATGCTCAGTTTTGTGGCGATCGCTTTCACAAACAAAGTAAAAATTTAGCAGCCAGACAACACCAAGAAATTACCAAAGAAATTTATTTTCAAGCGCAAATTAGAGCCAATAATCAAGAATATTCTGAATTACTAGTAAAAATATTTGTTTTTCAAGAAAGCGTTTTGTTTTATCTCCTGAAACAAGAATTACTGCCAGAACAAGATATTAATTTAGTTATGAATGAAAACCTAATTAATAAATTGGATAAAACTATTAAAAATTTTGATGGTGGCAAGCTTCAAAAACATCTAGATAATTATCGTCTTAAAAATGGTCGAAAACTATTTCTTAGTAGTGGCTATAATCGTACTGTAATGACAGCTATTGTGGACTACTTCCACGATCAAAATAGCGAAATATGCCAATTGTTACAAAATTTGGATGCTTATTGTCAAAAACGAAATGATTATATTCATCAACTTAAAGGTATTAGTAGTCTGGAATCAGAAGAAATCAAATCTACTATGAGGCAAGTCCTTAATATACTTGAAATAGACATAAAAACCAATCCTTTTGAAGAAATAAACCAGAAAATTACTTACTTACTAAATTTAATCAATGGTTCGGACAAAATTAAGCAGCCATAACACCATAATCATAAAAGTATAATAATTTTGGCTCTCAAGACGGCTTGTTGACTGGTACTATGACGAGCTAAAATCTTGGCTAATTCTTGCTGCTCTTCATTGTCTAACTCTACTGGTTGAGGAGCTAATCTGAGCATCTGCATTTTTGGGGATTTTTACTACCAAATTAATGGTAACTTTATTTACGCCTTATTCCATTAGTAAGCTTTGCTAGAAATCAGTAAAGACATAAATTCTAAATCAAAATATTGATGATTCAATTTATATGCCATTTTCTCGATTCCATATCTTTGAAACCCAAACGATAGATAAAGTTGTTTTGCTGGGAGGTTATTTGTAATCACATCAAGTAATAATATTTCTATCTCATTAATAGCCTTAGCTCTTGCAATTAATTCATTTAGTAATAATTTACCGATACCTTTTTTTCGACATTCTGGTCGAACATACATGGAGCGAATATACGCTTTATGCCTAAGTTTTATTCTTGATTCTTGATGAAATGCGACGATTCCCATTAAATCTTCATCCCTATAACATCCCAAGATAAAATTGTTATTATCTACTGGTATTCTCTCCCTAAATTTATCTAGCGTCATAATTGCTTCTTCATCATACATTGTGCCAAAGGAATCTGGATTATTAGATAAAGCTTCTAATCTGATATTCCGATAATGAGAAGCATCATGTTTTGCTAATTTTTTAATTCTCATTATCAATTTAATTAAATAATGGATTTAAAAGCGAAGAGATATCATTGCTCATTTGCTCACTGTCCTAACTGCTTCAAGTATTCGAGAATAATAAAAACTAACGCTAGTCATTCCCGTGCGTTTAATCTCGAAACCATTGTCTTTTAAAATAGCGACAATTTTTGCTTCCTTGTGTTGATAAGCTCTAGTAGTTTTAGAAGGGCCAGGAAAAAATTCGCCAATTTTTTTTAAGATAAATAATAAATAAGTTTTTGGCGCAAAACTAAGGATTAGACGAGATTCGGCTAAAGATGCTAAATGCGCGATCATTTTGGCGGCATCTTCTGTCGGGTAATGAATTAGCACATCTAAGCAAATTACCGTGTCATATTTACCAGTTAAGGCTTCTAAATCTTTAACCATGAAATCAAGCTTGCTAGTATCACCTAGTGCTAATTCGGCTCTTTCTCGCGCTTCTTTAACCATCTTGGCAGAGATATCACTCGCGCAAACCGTCGCTTCCGCCTGGGCTAAGGGAATACTTAAACTACCTACACCACACCCCGCATCACAAATTTTCAAATCGGCTAAATTGCCATCATCTTTCAACCAACCAACTACAGTATCAATAGTTTGTTGATGTCCCTGACGAATTTTCTTTTGAACTTTATTAACGTCGTCTGTTTCGCCGTAGATTCTGCGCCAGCGCTCAAAGCCTTGTTGATTAAAATAATCTCTAACGATTACTTTATCGTTTGTCTTAGTTTTACCCGTTGTTTTCATCAATTAATTTAATAATTTAAATTTATCTAAATATTTATTTGTCTCGATTCAGTATTGTATCTTGCTTACTCCCCTCAGGTATACTGAATTTCTCACCTGCGATATACTAAGTATTAGTCAGCAAGCCACGCTTGACTGAGGCTAGTGCAGAGCGGATGATAAAAACAACATCACAAGTTAGTCTGCCAGTAGCAGAAGCGAGATCCTTTCTGACTGGGCTTACAGTTGGTCGATTTAGGCTAAAAATTTTAGTTTAATTGGGTTTTAAAATTGATGCTAAAACGCAGAATATTTAGGCAGCAATATTTGTTTACGATTTTTCACACATTTGGTTAAATACTCTTCAGCTTAGTTGATAATTTCTTTAGCTAACTACCATATCACTTACTTACCTTATCACCAGGAGCTGGAGTTATGAACTTCAAGTCAAACCGATTATCTTTGGAACAAGAATTCATTCACCAAGTATTTGTCACCAAAGTTAAAGATTTGTCTGACGCAGAAACTAAAGATTTACTGCTCAAATTTCATAAGCAAATGCTGTTTAACGATAATTTATACCAGAAACTATCTAGCCAAAGAAAAAAATTTGCCAATAAACTACTAGATTAGACATAGAGTATTTTGAGGATGATCAAGATCAACTAACTCTCTAAATTTAGACGGCTACAGCTGATAATTTACTTCTCCACCCTCTTACTAGTAACATGAGCGATCGCCTTTCTTTTATCCGTTCTGATTTAGCCCAGCTAGCTGCCTATACACCACATCCAGGAGGCGAAAACGCCGCCATTGTCGATCGCCTAGATACTAATGAAAGCCCCTTAGACTTGCCCGCAGAAATCAAATCTAAGCTAGCGTGGGCATATCAACAGGAGATAGAAGTTAACCGCTATCCCGATGGTAGTCATCATGAGTTAAAAAGCGCGATCGCCGAATACGTCAATGAGTCAGCTAATTCAACTGATTCAACCAACAGTTTCTCTACCGCTAACATTTCGGTCGGCAATGGTTCGGATGAACTAATACGATCATTGTTAATCGCTACTTGCTTAGGCGCAGAGGGTTCAATTTTAGTGGCAACTCCCACTTTTTCCATGTATGGCATCTTGGCTAAGACTTTAGGGATTCCTGTTGTCACCGTTTCCAGACAAAAGGATTTTGCCTTAAACTTAGATGCTGCCCAGCAAGCAATCGAGCCAACTAATAATCCTCCAGTGAGGGTAGTATTTGTAGTACATCCTAATTCACCGACGGGAAATGCTCTGATAACTCAGGAATTAGACTGGCTTAAAACTTTACCAGAGAATATTTTAGTCGTAGTAGACGAAGCTTATTTTGAGTTTAGTCAAACTTCTGTCGTGAGCGACTTAGCTCAGCGTAGCAACTGGATCGTGTTGCGTACCTTCTCCAAAGCCTTCCGATTAGCAGCCCATCGTGTCGGATATGCGATCGCCAATCCCGATCTAATTAGCGTATTAGAGAAAGTTCGTCTACCTTATAACCTTCCCAGTTTTTCCCAGATAGCAGCTAGGGTAGCCTTACAGCAACGTCAGTTACTTTTACCATTAGTTACCCAAACCATAGAAGAAAGAGAGCGAATTTATTCAATTCTCCAAGCAAACGGCGCGTTTAAAGTATGGCAAAGTCAGGCTAACTTTTTGTATCTCCGCCTTAGAGATATCAGCAATAATCAGCATGAGCAAACTCTGGCAGACATTACTCAGAGTCTCAAAACAGCAGGAACTCTAATTCGTCATACAGGAGGTGGTTTACGCATTACCATCGGTACTCCTGAAGAAAACAACCGCACTATAGAAAGATTAGCTGCGGTGGGGAAGTAAGAAATTAGCCAGCCAAAAAAACCAGCAATTATTATTGACACAATTACGGAACGAGATGAGAGAATAAGAAGCTACGTCAACCGTTAGCTGTAGATATGAGTTTAGATTGGATTAGTCGTGCCGAGCGTTTAGACGCCCTACCTCCTTACGTATTTGCCCGTCTGGATGAATTAAAAGTCCGCGCCAGAGAACAAGGACTAGACTTAATTGATTTGGGAATGGGTAATCCTGATGGTGCTGCACCTCAACCAGTGATTGATGCAGCGATCGCTGCCCTCCAAAATCCCCACAATCATGGCTATCCACCCTTTGAGGGAACAGCAAGTTTTCGGCAGGCAATTACGACCTGGTATAAAAGATGTTATGGAGTTGAATTAAGCCCCGATAGCGAAGCTTTACCCCTAATTGGCTCTAAAGAGGGTTTGGGTCATTTGGCTTTAGCCTATGTCAATCCAGGAGATATTATCTTAGTTCCCACTCCTTCTTATCCTGCCCATTTTCGAGGACCAATGATCGCAGGAGCGAAAATTCACCCGATACACCTGACGGCAGAACAAAACTGGTTAATTGACCTGAGTACAATTCCTGAAGATGTAGCCAGGCAAGCCAAGATGCTTTATTTCAATTATCCAAATAATCCGACTACCGCTACTGCACCAAGGGAGTTTTATGAGGAAATAGTTGAGTTTGCCCGTCACTATGAAATATTATTAGTCCACGATCTTTGCTATGCGGAATTAGCCTTTGATGGTTATCAGCCAACGTCTTTGTTAGAAATACCAGGGGCAAAAGAAATCGGCGTAGAATTTCACACCCTATCAAAAACTTACAATATGGCTGGTTGGCGTGTGGGTTTCGTGGTGGGTAACTCAGACGTAATTCAGGGTTTACGGACTCTTAAAACTAATTTGGACTATGGTATTTTCTCCGCGATCCAAAAAGCAGCCGAAACTGCTTTACAGTTGCCAGATGAATATATCAAAGAGGTGCAACACCGCTATAGTACTAGAAGAGATTTTTTGATCGAGGGTTTGGGAGAACTCGGTTGGAAGATTCCAGTTTCTAAGGCAACTATGTATCTCTGGATCGAAACTCCTATGGCACAAGGTTCAACGGAATTTGCTTTGGATGTCTTACAGCAAACTGGGGTAGTAATTACTCCTGGAAATGCTTTTGGTGAGGCGGGGGAAGGCTATGTCAGAATTAGCCTGATTGTCGATTGCGATCGCCTGGGAGAAGTATTAAAGCGATTTAAACAAGCGGGAATAAGTTATCGGTAAACAAAGGGCAAGGCACTGCCTTGCCCCTACAGAAGTAAATTTAAATTTAGTTAATTGATTAATAATGCAAATTAGACGTAGAAATCCTAATCCTAAAGTTAATTCGGCAGAAGTAGAATATCGCTCAAAAATCCCTAATTGTGAACCAAATAATATTTTAGAAGAGATTGTCTGGCACAAAGAAGTAGAAGTCGATCGCCTGCGCGATCGCTTGCCTTTAATGAAATTACGACAGCAGGTAGAGGATGTTGCATCGCCCCAAGACTTTTTGGCTGCATTACGTAACGGTAAAACTAATCCTGCTTTAATTGCCGAAGTTAAAAAAGCTTCGCCTTCCAAGGGAGTAATTCGAGCCGACTTTAATCCAGTAGCGATCGCTCTTGCTTATGAAAAGGGTAACGCAACCTGTCTATCTGTCTTAACTGATGAGAAGTTCTTCCAAGGAAGCTTTAATAATCTTAGTTTAATCAGACAGGCAGTAGATTTACCTTTGTTGTGCAAAGAGTTTATTATCTATCCCTATCAAATTTATTTTGCCCGCGCTCAAGGTGCAGATGCGGTATTATTAATCGCTGCGATCTTAGAAGACAAAGATCTCAACTATTTTATTAAAATTATCAAAGCTTTAGGTATGACTCCTTTAATTGAAGTACATACTCTCGAAGAATTAGACCGAGTGCTAAAAATAGACGGTGTTGAGCTAGTCGGTATTAATAACCGTAATTTGGCTGATTTTTCAGTTAGCTTACAAACTACTTGTGATATCTTGGCTGCCAGACGGGAAGAGTTAAACCAACGCAATATTTTGGTCGTAAGTGAATCTGGTTTACATACCCCAGAAGATTTGGACACCGTCAAACAAGCAGGGGCAAAAGCAGTATTAATTGGAGAATCATTGGTTAAACAAGAAGATATAGCGCAAGCAGTCTCCAATTTATTTAATTTTGGAGACTAAGTATTGCCAAACTGTTATTTTCCTTGAATTTTTAAGCAGCGATTAGCCATTAGCCATTAGCCATTAGCCATTAGCCATTAGCCATTAGCCATTAGCCATTGGTGACAAGTTAAGCTTGAAAGCCAGTTGTCAAGAGGGAAAAGGAGATACATCAAGATGTGGTTTGGCTCGTGCAGAACGAGTCTGTTTAACCACACCTAAGTCTTGATTCTCAGGTGCAGTCAGATAAGCGACTAAATCGTTGATGGTAGAACCCTGATGATGAGCGACAGAAAAATGATAGATACCACGAAAAACCATTTCGACAGAAATAGAATCAAAAGGGAAAGCAAATTGCTCGGCTACCTCATCAGCCAAGTCAATCAAAATAACGTAAAACAACCAAGTTGCCCATAATTGCAGTTGAATCCCGTTAATCGAGCCTGTCCATAAATAGCTCAAGCCGAGCAATCGTTTGAGCAAATTAAAAGTCTCTTCGATTCGCCAACGACGAGCATACAGATCGGCGACGACGTAGGGAGGTAAGATACTAGGGTCAAGTACTGAGGTTAAATAACGATACCAAGATGAACCATTACGAATTTCGATTAAACGTAGACTCAGGATTGGATTACCCTGATAACCAGTTCCCAGACGAATAAGTTGGTCGTGATGATGTTGGGATTGACTGAGAGTTGAGAGAAGTTTGTATTTAGCATTCGCCTTGAGGCGGGTGATAAAATCAGACTCAGCCGTAATTAGCTGGTCAAAAAAACCAAAGTTCCAAAATCCACGATCAAGTAACAGTAGAGTTTTAGCAGGAATCAGTTCTAGTAATTGAGGCTGAAAATTACTCTCATGAGCATAGGGATGAGACTCAAACCAAGTTTGAACAGGAAAACGGGTTTCAAGGTCAACTACCGCACAAATTCTGCCTCCTCAGTGACCTAATGACTTGTCTTCAAGACTTTTGAGTTTGCGAAACAAGGCTTCTAAAGTTGAAGCGTCGGCAATCCACAGTTGTTCAAAATGCTGTTTTGCCTGAGTAATTCCTCGAGGAGATGGTCTTGTTTGTCGCTGCTGCCATCTTTGATTTAATGGCACTAACAAATCATTTAAGACTCTTTCAAACATCGATGCAGGAAAACTTAATAGTCTTTGTGATAATGCCTGCTGAGATACAGAAGTTACTTTTGCCCATAACAAATTTTCCCTCGCTAACATTCGATTGAGTTCTCTGGCACTTGGTACTTGTCTCCACACTAAAGTTAAAACCGCTGCTACCATCAATGGTAGATTCAGTATTCTAGCTCTCATTCCTAGTGAGCGATAGTAAGCTTGTTGCTTGTAAACACTAGGCTTGACTAAATCCTCTAGTTGTTGAGCAATTGCTTGATTATTGACATTAGGATGACTTCTATTTCTAACGTGATCAAAGATACTTTTTTGTGAATGTGCCATTCTTTTAGAAGCGATCGCCTTGACTTTATCTCTTTTCTTTAATTAACCTGAGTTCGGGATAAGAAAAGGGACAGGTAGTAAGCTGAAAATAACGACAAATTCAGAAAACCTGCCCTATGTTTAGTTTAGATGCTTTATTTTGCGATGTAGATGATTTTTGC
>JBHJNW010000048.1:0-20380 GCA_050330395.1 Pleurocapsa sp. | reverse complement strand
CTCGAAGAAAACGATTAATTTTATCATGGCTAAATTTACTACTATGCTCGGCAAAGTTAGTCAGAGTATAATTAATCTGAGTCGCCATGAGATATTGACAGTAATCCAAACAGGTCATTAGACTTCTTGCATAAATATACTTTTTCGATGCTAGGTTTCAATTTTTGACTACAGGCGGCGAACCATGTGACTTCATACTTCATACTTCATACTTCATACCCAACCAAGATTTACGATTCATGCAAGAGGTCTATTCTATTTGCCATAATTTGACATTAACTTGTTTGCTCTTACCTAATCAAATTTTTCTTTTGCGTAAGTCCTATGAATAATACTATGCAGCGCTACTTTAAAATTTTACGTTTATTTTGGTCTACAGCGATCGCCACAGAATTAGAGTATCGTCTCAATTTTTTCATCGCCACCGTTACTAGCATTGCCAATTTAGTCGGTAGTCTGTTTGGGCTGTTTTTGTTTTACCGTACTGGCTATACTTTTGAGGGCTGGAGTTGGCAAGAAGCCACGATTGTTTTAGGTTTATTTACCCTCCTACAAGGATTCTCCGCTACTTTTCTCGTGCCTAACCTGAACAGTATTGTCAAGCAAGTTGAACAGGGAACATTAGACTTTGTGTTGCTCAAGCCAATTAGCAGTCAGTTTTGGCTTTCGACTAAAACTATTTCTCCTTAGGGTTTACCTGATTTGCTCTTTGGCGCAATTTTAATTATTTATGCAGGCAGTAGTTTAGATTTAACTTGGTATAACTATCTAGCTAGTTTAATTCCCTTGAGTTTTGGTATTGTCATTCTTTATAGCCTCTGGTTTATCTTGGGCGCAACCAGCATTTGGTTTGTCAAGGTTTATAACGTTACCGAAGTTTTACGAGGATTTTTAGAAGCAGGGCGTTATCCCATGGTTGCTTATCCCGCCATTTATCGCTTTTTCTTCACTTTTGTTGTGCCTGTAGCTTTCTTGACTACTGTTCCCGCCCAAGCAATGCTTGAGCGCAGTGAACTAACCTGGAGTATTGGGGCAGCTATTTTAGCAGGTGTCTTGTTTATTTGCTCCATCTTCTTTTGGCGGTTTGCCTTGCGCTTCTATACCAGCGCGTCTAGTTAAATCTATTTAAGACAGACAGAGATAAGATACTACCTTGCTTCTTCATATTGGTAACCGCTGAAGATTTTTATTACTGCCAATCACTACCATAACTAATCCTTTTTTTAATACTTGTCCAGGACTAGGGTTAGTGATAAACTTCTTGCCATTGCCAATTGCCAAAACGTTTAAGCCAAAGCGTTTACGCAGGTCTAATTGGGACAGGGTTTGACCATGAAACGACTCTGGTACTAAAATTTCGACAATGCTGTTTTCTGTATCTAGTTCAAAACGCTCGAGAAATCCAGGCTGAGTTAGAGTACTAGCTAAAGCACAACCAGCCTCATGTTCAGGGAAGACTACTCTATCTGCACCTACTCGGCGTAAGACTTTACCATGAATCTCCGAAGAAGCCTTGGCTATGACTTGTTCGACTCCCGCCTCTTTAACATTGAGAGTAGTGATAATACTTTCTTGGAGATAGTTACCAATAGCCACAATTACCGTATCCATCTCAAAGATACCTGCTTCTTTAAGAGATTCAGGCTCAGTGGAATCTAGTTGAATCGCATGAGAGGCAACTTTTTGAGCTAAAACCTGAGTGACTAATTTTTCGTCAATATCTGTCCCTAAAACTTCATAACCCATCTTATGTAGAGAGGTGCAGACTGATCTACCAAAACGTCCTAAACCAATTACGGCAAACTGACGATTTTTGCCCCGGGAGTTAGTCAAAAAATTGAGAGATTTCAATACCTCATTACCTGAATAATTCTCACTATTGGTATTTTAATCTATGGAGATCGATTAAGATAATTTTTGATGATTATTAGCTAAAATTTTACCCGATTTATATTTGAGGCAATCTGCTATATCTAGATAAAATATAGGTTCTCGTTTGAATACTAATTTAATTTTGTCTACCCATTAAAAGCTTAATGACTGAAGCCACTGCTATTCGTCAGCCCAAACCCACCAACAAGACAGCAACTATATTCTACCAAGTTGCTATGTCTCAACCTGCTTCCCACCTGTTTGAAGTTACGCTACAGGTCAATAATTGGCAGTCAGCAACTTTAGATTTAAAAATGCCAGTGTGGACTCCTGGTTCTTATTTAATTAGAGAATATGCCAGACATCTGCAAGATTTTTCGGCGCAGGATCATCAGGGTAAGAGTTTGCCGAGTAAAAAGCTGGGGAAAAATTACTGGCAAGTGGCAACAGCAGGTGTGGCTCAAATCAAAGTTAGCTATCGCATTTATGCTAATGACTTAACCGTACGCACCAACCATTTAGATACTACCCATGGCTATTTCAATGGTGCAGCACTATTTTTCTTTATTCCCGGATTAGAACAGCAGCCAATTAAGCTGGAGGTTATTTTACCACAGTCAGACTGGCAGGTTACTACCGCCCTACCCAAGGTAGAGGGAGAAGTCAATACTTTTCTGGCTTCAGATTTTGATACATTAGTTGATACTCCTGTCGAAGTCGGTACACAGCAGGTATACGATTTTGAGGTATTGGATAAGCCGCATGCTCTTGTGATTTGGAGTAAAGGTAATGCTAAGCCCGAACAAATAATTGCCGATACGACCAAGGTAATTAAAGTAGAAGCCGAGATGTTTGGTGGCTTGCCCTATGAACGGTATCTATTCCTGTTGCATCTGTCGGGTAGTGGTTATGGTGGTTTAGAACATAAGAACTGCTGTACTTTAAATTATCCCCGATTTGGTTTCGGTGATCGCGAGAAATATGAACGCTTTATTCAGTTGGTAGCTCACGAATTCTTCCATCTGTGGAACGTCAAGCGCATTCGACCAAAGGCTTTAGAAACCTTTGATTACGAAGCAGAAAACTACACTACATCTCTGTGGTTTTGCGAAGGAATAACCAGCTATTACGATCTGATGATACCGTTGCGGGCGGGAATTTATAACCGCAAAACCTGTCTGAACAAATTAAGCAAAGATATAACTAAATATCTTAATACTATTGGACGTACTGTACAGCCTTTGGGCGAATCTAGCTATGATGCCTGGATTAAACTTTATCGTCGTCATGCTAACAGTGATAACGATCAGATTTCTTATTATCTCAAGGGACAGTTAGTTTCCCTGCTGCTAGATCTTTTAATTAGAGCTAAGCATAATAATAAGCGATCGCTTGACGATGTGATGCGATTGATGTGGTCACGTTTTGGACAAACCGAAACTGGCTTTACCGAAACACAGTTAAGAAACGTCATTGCCGAAGTTGCTGAAGCTAACTTAGATGATTTTTTTTACCGCTACATCGAAACTACCGAAGAATTGCCTTTTGATGACTATCTAGACCCCTTTGGTCTATACTTGAAAACTGTTGCTGAATCAGATGCTCCTTTTTTGGGTATTAAAGTACAGTCAGAAAATAATCGGGAAGTGATCCAATTTGTCGCCGCCGAATCTCCTGCGGCATTAGGGGGAATTGATGTCTTGGATGAGTTACTAGCTATTGATGGTATCAAGGTTGATGCTAAGTCTTTAAACGAAAGACTAAAAGACTATCAGGTAAAAGATACTATTGAAGTTACAGTGTTTCATCAAGATGAATTAAAAAATCTCCCTGTTGTCTTAGCTCAATCTCAATCTAACCGTTACGAGTTAGCGGTTAAAGATAATTTATCCCAGGTGCAGCAACAAAATCTGACAGGATGGCTGGGGAAATAATAGGTAAGTAGAGGCTTTGGGTGGTTCGTTAACCTCAATGTAAAAAGCTCGTCAAGCAGTTTTGAGACAATCAGTAATCATTAGTCAGTAGTTATGCACAATTTTTTAGAAACAGCTTACTTCCAAAATAAATTTGTCCCTTTTGAACAGGCAAATATCTCAATCGCAACCCATGCTCTACACTATGGAACTGGTGCTTTTGGCGGCATGAGAGGTATTCCAGATCCAGAAAACCCCAAACGAGTATTATTGTTTAGACTAGATCGCCATTGTCGTCGCTTAAGCGAGAGTGCTAAGCTGCTTAATTACGATTTACCTGCGGATAAAATACAGCAAATAATTATTGATTTTGTCAAGAAAAATCAGCCTGATAAATCTTTCTATATTCGACCTTTTGTCTATACTTCCGATTTAGGTATTGCTCCGCGACTGCATAAAATCGAAAAGGATTTTTTGATTTATGGTTTAGAATTAGGCGATTATTTGCCCCCCGACGGTATCAGCTGTCGCATCAGTTCTTGGTATCGCCAAGAAGATCGTAGTTTACCCTTGCGCGGTAAAATTAGCGGGGCATATATTACCTCGTCTTTGGCCAAAACCGAAGCAGTTGAATCTGGTTTTGATGAAGCAATTCTAATGAACTCCCAAGGCAAAGTTTGCGAAGCTTCGGGCATGAATATTTTTATCGTCAGAAACAATCAATTAATTACGCCTGGGTTTAATCAAGACATTCTCGAAGGAATTACTCGCGATAGCATATTGACTATTGCTCAAGACTTGGGTATCGAAACTGTCGAAAGAGCGATCGATAAAACTGAACTATTTATTGCTGAGGAGGTATTTTTAAGCGGAACAGCAGCTAAAGTAACTCCTGTTAAAAGAATCGAAAGTTATCATTTATCTACTAATAGACCAATTACCGAAAAAATAAAGCATAAACTAACGGCAATTACTAAAAATCAAGAGCCAAAATATCAGGATTGGATCTATACAGTTGATTGTTAAGAAGTTTAATGCATAGCACTACGCATTCAAGTTAGAACATTCTCCCAACTTGAAATCAGCTAGCTGTAAACTTCTGACTTTATCCTCATTGGCTTAAGGACAAGTGCGAAGCGGGACGTAGAGCAAAGCCCTTAAGGATTATATCATTTCTCAAAAGTAATGAGAGACTTGGTAAAATAAGAAGAAATGAAATGTATTTTAATGTCTGGAGTACCGAAAATAGAAATAGTTGAGTCGGTAGAAGAACTAAAAATGCTGATGAAGCAACAAAAAACAGGATTAGGATATGCCAAGATTCAAAGTCTCTATTTGCTCAAGATAAATGCTGTAGAAACCGTGAGACACTTGGCAATAATTATCGGTAGAGGAGAATCAACAATTCATCGTTGGCTCCATCAATACAAAAATGGAGGAATATCTCTTTTATTGTCAGAACCTCCAAAAACTGGAAGACCAAAAAAGCGCGTGGGGGATGCTTGGGTTTCCCAAGCTTATCCAACCATGTAAGAAAATAGAGATAGAAACCGTAGCTAAAAGACAACCAGAATTGTTTGATAGCCAAGGTTTTAATAGCTATCAAGAAATAAAATTATGGCTATTATATACTAACCTTGATGATGTTAAGTATCAAGTAGCTGAAATCCTCAATTCTTTATCTGAAGATATTGTTCATTCTTTAACTGGCTGGCAATATATTTTAGATGCTTTATCCCTCTAGCTACTTTTGATAAATGGTATTAGTTCCTTACTTGGCGTCGCGCGCTATCTCGCTCGCGAGATGTTGACAAATTATCATTAAAATAACCGTAATCAATCTGTTCGACCAATAAACAAATAATCGATCCAAAGCTAAACTGGAAAATGCCCTCAATTGCCTTCGTCTATGTCCAACCTCCAAGAATCGCCTAAACCCAACTCTGACATCACGGACTATGAATGGGGGGTTACCCCTCGCCCAGTTAAAGCAACTATTGACCGCCTACAGCAGCTTCTCCAACACAAGCAGCATAATTTACAGAACCTACAGCAAGAAAACCAGTGGTTGCGAAATCAGCTCGATCTGACTTTAGATAAACCGAATCGTCCTCATGTACCACCTGTGCCAGAAGTCTTGCTTTGGGCAACTATCGGTCTCATCTTAACTGCTGCTGGTACTTTTATTCCAGCTTATACAATTGCTGCTCCTTGGTCATGGTGGGGGAACGGATTTGGGGTTCAAGCTTTGGGAGTAAGCTATCAAGTAGGTGCAGTATTGCTTACCGCTTGCTTGGGAGGCAAAAATGCTGCCATGCTATCTCAAATAGCCTATATCTTATTGGGTATATCAGGATTGCCTATATTTGATCGCGGTGGTGGTTCGGAATATCTTCAACAACCCCATTTTGGTTATCTAATGGGATTTATTTTGGGTGCTTGGCTGTGTGGATGGCTGTCATTTCAAACACTGGTAAGATTCTCCACCTTAGTTGCCAGTTGTTTAGCTGGGCTGATTGTAATTCATCTGGTAGGCCTTATTTACCTGACGGTGATGTATTACACAACTGGTTTGGGAGAAGGGATAAATTCTTTAATTCAGGCGATCGCTATTTATTCCATTCATCCCCTGCCAGGGCAATTAGCAGTAGTCTGTGCCGTAAGTTTAGTTGCTTTTGTAATGCGCAAGATAATGTTTACTTAAAATTGGTTCTAGTTGATAGCTAATAGGCTATTAGCTATCATACTCATCGTGCAATTGACTAATCTGTGACTACTCAAGTTTCTTCAGGTTATCAATTCCAGTCAAGAATTGATCGGTGAATAGATTCCATACGGTACGGTTTTCATTGATTTTAATATTGGCTTGAACTTCCATTCCAGGCTGAAGATATTTCTTCTCATTCCTAATGGTCAGATAATCTTGCTGTAGATCTACCTTCGCAACATAGCGGAAAAAATCATACGGTGGTTCTGGCTCTAAAGCACTAGCACTGATAAATTTTACTTTGCCTTTAATATCACCATATTCACTGTAGTTAAAGGCACTTATCCGCACATCGGTAGTCATTCCTTTGCGGACAAAACCAATATCTTTAGGCGAGATAAATATTTCCGCTACCAAATCTTCAGTAGGTACAATTTGCAGTACTGGATTAGCTGCTTGACCAGCAGGGGGAACGTAACCAGGGTAGGCGCGGAGATCGAAAACGTCTCCCGTAACAGGAGCAACAATTGTTTGATATTTCAGATTTTGCTCAGCACCGCTAATTTGACTGTTGATTTCGGCAATTTGCTTATCGTTTTCGACGATAGTTTTATTGAGTTGGCTATCTATTTCAGCAAGTCGTTTCAGATTATCTGCCCGTTGATCGTATAGATCTTTTTTAGAGAGGGTAGTAGTGTTGCTTAACTGCTCTCTGGCTTGTGAGATATTGAGATTCAACCGCTGTTCTTCCTGCAATAAACGATTAATTTCCGCTTGCAGAGTCGTGGCTTCTTGCTGTTGGCGATCGCTCTCTAGATTACCTTGTTTCATAGCATCTACCATTGAAGCATTGCGATCGTTAATTTTTTGTCTTTGTTGATCGACCTGAATTTTGGCAATACCTCCCTCTTGATAAACAGGCATAATAGCGCCTAAGGTTTCACGTTCAATTTGGATGCTCTCTTCTGCTTGTTTTCTCGCCTCTCGGTTACGTTGGTTGATTTCGGTTAAATTTTGCTTTGCCGTATTTAACTGCGCTCTGCTGTCTTCTAGTTGAATTCTGTTTTGCTCTAATTGTTTTTCTAGCTGCTCAACTTCTAGTCTGGCTGCTGCTGTTCGTTCTCTAACATCTGCTTGAGATGCCTCTAGCCTTGCCTGTTGTTCTGGACCTAAGCTATCTTCAGACTCATTCAAAAGACGATTAAATAACTGATTTTCTTCTTTTAGCGCAGCTCGGTTACGAGTTAGATAAGCCACTTCTGTAGGTATTTTCAAAGAAGCGATCGCGCCATTAATATTGCCAGAATCTAGATTTCCTGCCATCAAAGCTCGATAAAACTTATTTTCCTGAGTCAGAGACTGACGCACCTGGTTCAAAGATTCAACCTGTGCTTTGGAAGTAGTAGAATCTAAAACCAGTAACACATCTCCTTTTTCGACTCTTTGTCCTTCTTCAACCTTGACTTCTTCAACTACACCATTGGTAGGCACTTGAATTTCTTGCAACTTACCTGTTGGTTGAATTATGCCCGTAGCAGGAATCACCTGTTCAATTTTGGCAAATTTAGCCCAAATCAGAGTAAACGCGGTTACGCCCATGATGCAGCCCATAGTCAATCGAGACCATCGAGGGGAAGGGCGTAGAATTACTGTTTGCTCAAATTTACGGGTATTAATTGAACCAGGATTGCGATTAGCTAAAGCAGAAACATCTTTACCAGATTTACTGCTCACTAGTTCTCCTGGGGGATAAGACTTTTCAGCAGGAGCCTCATCTGGAGTGCGAGTGGCTAAAGGAGACATAGCAGGCAGCTTTGATATTTGTTCTAGCTGTGGCAGAGCCAAATTACGGTAAATTCCTGGCCCAATTTGAGCATAGCCACGATGAACCGACCTGATTGCATCCGTCAATTCCTTGGCTGGAGTACCTTTGAGCAGATAGCCCATCGCTCCAGAACTCAGGGAGCGAGCTACATATTCCTGATGATCAAAAGTACTGAGAACCAATACTTTAACCTCGGAAAATTTTTGGCAGATTATCTTGGTCGCTTCCATGCCATTCATTCCAGGCATTTCCATGTCCATGAGAACCACATCTGGGGTGAGAGATTCTACCTGCTTAACGGCATGTTCGCCGTTTTCGGCAACTCCCACTATTTCGATATCGGGTTCTGCTTTGACCAACGCTTTTAATCCTTCCCTAATCATTTTTTGGTCGTCTACGATTAGGACGCGAATGATACTATCGGGAGGGTTTGCAGTATCGTCACCTACATGATTTGGTTGACCTGCATTTGAGGGCAAACTGCTACCTGAAAGGTAATCACTATTACCATTGCTAGATGAGTTCATAATTTAGATAATTAGTAACTGCTTCAAAGATTGGATTATGTAGCTCGCTTTTTATAGAAAAATGTAACCATGGTTGATTAGGTCACACCGAAGATCGAGCAGCATTGTTAATTTGGTTTAATGACTTGATGTCCAGTCGGTTTAAGATTTTGGCTCAATCAAAAGGAATCATTTGCTTGTTTTAAGGTTAATTTATGTATTTTTCTAATTAACTAGATGAAAGTAACTAAAATATCTAACATAACTAGTCCTTTATAACTGATATTTGAGATCTTCGACATCAAGAAATTCTATATTGTTCAGAGAAGATGTCACTTATCATACCTGCTACGAGCCAGAAGCAGAGCTAATTGAACAAGTAAAGCAGTTTGAGCGTCGCCTTAACGCCAAACCCAAGGACATTGCTGATCGATTGTGGGTCACACTCATCTCAAACCTAGACGGAGTTTATATTCGGTTTTTTTTACCTAAATTTGATCCTAAAAATAGAGCAAAGTTGAGCTGATATCACCCAAGTAAAAAAATAAAATGCAGACTGGGAGTTTGTAGAATAAATTTGAACTGGCAGTAAAATGATCGCGTGACTAAAGAATCACACCTAAGCTATTACGGATAAATTAAACAATTCCTGGCTGAAAACAGCAAACAACTATCTATAAATTAAAAATCAATATGAGCAAGTTGAGCCTCAAACCCAGAAAATCTCGTTCGCCAAATTCTCAGCGTCAAGAATTGGAAGTCAATCTTATCTTACTATTGCTAGTGTCAACAGCTATTTTTGCAGTTACCTATATAATAGTGGGCGTTTTGCCGCCGATAAGAGAGTCTTATATCGGAATCTTGCTATATGAAAGGGGTTTTATTCAGTTTATTGTAGTTGCCTTGGCTGCTTTCGTAATTGCCACTTCGGTGCTTAAATATTTGCTGCTACAAAAAGAACACGAAGCGTTAAGTAAGATTTGGATTGCCGATCATATTCCGTTAGATCGTCCTGATGCCCATGAAGTAGATTACTTTCAACAAAGATTGATCAGAGACGGTAACCTGGTAGCAATACGCTGTGGTAGAGTTGTGCGAGCTTATATTCAAAGTGGCGATCGCGCCACGGCTAATGAGTTTGCTCTAGATGATTCATCTTTCTATCTTAGTGCATCAGAGTCTTCTTATTCTTTCGCGCGCATTCTAGTCTGGGCAATTCCGCTACTAGGGTTTATCGGTACAGTTCTGGGTATTAGTACTGCGGTTATTGGCTTTACAGGAGTCTTAGAAGGTACAGGAGATGTCGAGCAAATTAAAGAAGGTATTGGTCAAGTTACCAGCAGCTTGGGTTTGGCTTTTGATACGACTCTGCTGGCTTTATTCCTTAGTGTCTTGGTCATGATTCCTTTAGTGTTGGTCGAACGTTATGAATCCAAGCTACTTTTGGGTATCGATGTTTTCATTAACGACAAACTATTACCACGTCTGAAAAAGAAAAACGAACAGTTAGATCCCGATAGCATTAATCAAGCAGTAGCAGGGGCAATTAAAGAACACTTTCCTAATCCTCAAGAATTAATTGAGCCAGCTCAAAGCTATGCAGAACTTGCAGCCAAGAGCCTTTCTACAGGGTTTATTACCGAAGTAAGTAAAGTCCAGGATGTTAGCTGGCAAGTAATTAATCAGGTTGCCGAAATTAGAGAACAGGCTAATCGCGATCGCCAAGAATTTTTAAATTTCTTCTCGCAACAACAGCAGGCAAACCAAGAACTTGTAGAGCAAATCAGATCGATTGTCGAAGAGATTAGAAGCAAAAATATGGCAGCAGCTGAAGACCTCAACACCCAAACTCAAGGAATTAGTGAACAGCTAGAACAAGCAGCACAAATTTTAGCCAGCCGAGTCGGCTCATTAGAAGTTGCTACCCAAAAAATGTCAGACTTCCAGCAAATTCAGCAGGGTTTAGAACAGAGTTTTGCCTCCTTAGAAAAGACTGCTCAACTAGAAAATGTTTTAACCGGTATCAAAGATAACCTGTTTCAACTTCAACCCCTTCTCAAGCAGCTTAACAAACCTCGTCGCATTACCCTGGTAGAACATGACAATGGCAAAAACCCTGAATCATAACCAAGTTTTACTAAAAGCAACCAATACCATATGCCAAGACGCAATATCTCTCACAAACAGCAAACAGAAGTAGAGTTGTTTCCCTTTCTTTCTGTTCTCGCCTGTACAATTGGTACATTGATTTTGTTGATTATTGTCTTAACGACTCAAGCTCTTGAACCCCAAGAAGCCGTTGTAGTTGCCAAAACAGATGAGAACAGCAAAGGTGCCAATAAAAATAAAACTCCCATCTACATTGAATCTCGTCAAGATGGTTTTGTTTTGCATCCTGACCAACAATTTGCTCCCCGAGCAGATTTGTATGACGAAAAATCGCCTTTGAGAAAAACTATTGCTAATCTAAAAGCTAATAAAGACAAACAATACCTAATCTTAATTTTGCGTCCAGATGGCTTAGAAATGTTTGCTAAAGTCCGTGAATTAGTTGAACAAGATGGGATAGATATCGGCTATGAGCCATTAGAATATGGTCTAGAACTAAAAATAGAAAGTTAAATAAATTACCTATACCTATAGTTTATGAGAAGTAGAGCCAGACGCAAGACTAACCATGTTAGCCAAAATTTAGATTCTTTTTTGGATGTTCTGACTAATACTGTTGGTGTATTAATGTTTATCAGTCTATTTGTGTCTCTAATTGCGACAGGCAGCAGTCCCAAAACCAGAGTGACCATTGAAACGCCTTTATCTTCTCCCTCCGATAAGCAATCATTATGGTTTGAAATTAAAGATAATCGAGTCAGTCATCTAGATTTACGTCAGATAAGAGAACAAGAACTAGAATTGTCACGAAATTTACCTAACTGCAACAAGCCAAGTAGTAGCAGTAATTCCTCAGAATATAATAACTATCAATCTTGCTTATTAAGTATAATCGGTCGCCAGAGCAACTTTAGAGCAAGTACCAAAAACTATCGAGTAACCACGGTAGACAGGGGAGTATCTTTGTTATTTGAACCTTTAGCAGAAAATACTGGAGAAACAACCGCTCAGCTGCCAGCACCAGATTCCGATTACCAACAGGTTTTATCTAGGTTCAACCCTAATCAAGATTACCTCGTCTTTATTGTTAGACCAGATAGCTTCGAGGCATTTCGGACAGCTAGAAAGCAAGCTTGGGATGCTGGATATGAAGTCGGCTGGGAGCCTCATCCTCAGGATTCACCAATTAAAATTCGTACGGTTCTAGGCTCAGAACTTCCTGGGGGTAGAGCGATCGGAGTACAGTAAACAGTAAGATAAAAAGAGGAGGGATCAAGGATGAATGCAATTATCTCCAGAATTTCCTCTAGGCAGAAAACAATTACTCTCAGATTAAGAAATATACTAGCGGTTTTAGCTTTTCCTAATCTGACGCTCGCCTTAAATTAACTTTTATTATTTTATTTTAATCATGAAATCCTTTACCAGTCTACTTAGTTCTCTGATTTTGGCAACTTTGATAGTTGCGATCGCCATTTTCTCGATCCAAAACATTCAGGATGTCTCCGTTAAGTTCCTTACCTTTGAATCGATTACCATCCCTGTCGGAGTATTATTAGCCTTCTGTAGCGCTATCGGCATAATTCTCGGCTGGTTTATTCCTCTACTGTTCTCGCGCCAAAGAACTCGCCGCAGTTAGCCCAAAGGCGATTCCTGGCTTTACCAACATATCGTCTCCACCGCGACAGCAATCAAAAGTATTATAATTAACGTTGCTCATCTTTTCAGAAATAATATGGCAGATATTGTTGATATTGCAGCGAACACAGAAGGTTTTAGTACACTTGTCGCTGCCGTCAAAGCAGCCAATTTAGTAGAAACTTTAAAAACTCCAGGACCATTTACCGTATTTGCCCCCAACGATGCTGCTTTCGCCAAACTTCCTCCAGGCACAGTTCAAACCTTAGTCCAAAATCCGCCCCAGCTAGCCAGAATACTTACTTATCACGTAGTTGCTGGAAAATTAACTAAAGCAGATTTAAGTAAGGTAGATTCGGTAGATTCTGTGGAAGGTTCGCCAATTTCAATTAATTGTGATGATGATATTTTTGAAGTAAAAAATGCTACCGCGATCGCCGCAGATATTGAAGCTGATAATGGAATTATCCACGTGATTGATAATGTTATTTTAATGGGGTAAGAGCTATTTGTTAAATGCTTTTTAACAACAGATTAACTAAATAGCGATCGCCTTACATTACACATATCGTGTCGCCTCAATAATTTGTTGTCGTAGTCCATTAAGGAGTAACTTCCATTTGATTTTTGCTTTGAGTGCTATGCAATTCAATTCTGCAAATTCTTCAAAAACAGTTTTTGGCTGTCGGGAAGCTCTTCGTCAGAATTGGCTTTATCTGCCAAATCATTCAGATTTTTATTGGCTTTAGCTTGAGCATCATCTAAAAGCTGTTCGCCATTTTCTGATTTGCCAAACTGTTCTTTAGTTCCAGTATCTTTGGTAACTTCTTGAGCAGCTTGTTTGAGAGAGGTATGGTTGGTATCTGCAAGAGCTAAGTTAAGAGGAGTAAAAGCGATCGCCATAAACATCCAGGCAATCATGATCGAGAAAATAAGTTTTGATTTCATATGATTATTAAATATGAGTTGGAAAAGCAACGCATCTGGCTTTAGCTAGATTTCTTATACAGCTTTATTCAGTAAAATTCCAGAGGAAATCGACAATCAACTATTTTCATGTAGTTAACGATAATCTGGAGTTTGAATATCTTGTAAACGAGCTTCATCACGGAGAAAACGATCTATCTGGGCTGTGAAAAATTGCCGATTTTTGGCTAAATGCTCTGGATTAGAATCGTCTAGAGGATATAGCAAAGCTTGACGCAAGGCTTGAATTACCGCCGAAGTAACATTGTACATTGATCGCTGAAAAGTAATTCCCAACTGTACCAGCATATCGTCTTCCCCGCGACAGTGTTGTTTATAGTAATCCACTAGATAATCGGGTAAAAAATGCCACATATCATCCATTAATAGTGTCGGGGGAATCCCCGCCATGCCTACAGGAAATACATCTGCATAGAGAATGCCGTAGTGAAAGTCTTTTTGCTCGTTTGGTACTTGTTTGGCTTGGGCATTATAGGATTTAGTGCCACGAAAAGGAGAAGTTCGATAAAAAACCGTCTCGACATAGGGTAAAGCAGCCTCGTATAGCCAAGTAAAGCCTTGGGATTTAGGAATAATTTCGTAACATTCATCCCCAATATAGACATGATGGTAGATTGGTCTACCTGCCACGGCAAAGATACCGTTGACTAAAAATTCCATCGCTTCCTTGACAGTGGTCATTTTTCCTTCGTCAAAGAGATCGGACATTTCTAGAAACACAGGACACATTACTTCCCAAAATAGTCCCAGATTGGAATAGTAAGAAAGCTGTCGGACTTGTTCTAAAAACATTTCAGGGAATAATTTATACATTCCCAACATTACAGGATTATTCTTAAAATAGGCTTTGATTGCCCGATCTGCATTGGCTTTATATTCATCACTATCTAAATAAGCGTTGAACTTAGGATTTGTATCCTCATGCCAAAACATTGCCCGCATGCAGGCTTCAGCAAACTCCATGTTAATGCGATCGTGGTTGAGGTGATGCAATAGCTTGGGCATTTTCCCTGTTTCACCAAGAGCGATAAACTCTAGGAGTTCGGGATGGGCTGATGCTTCTCCCCGCCATACCTGGAGATCTGCATTTTTTCCTGCGTAGTGATTAGGTAAATCTAAGTATTTCTGGGGCAAAAAGTATTTGAAAAAGGGCAGAGGGTTAAGGAAAACTCGTTCAGCAATATAGAGTAAATCCCGCCAGTAAAAGTCCATGGGGATAGCGTAGGCTTTATAGATACCGATAATTTGCCTCAAATTTTCAGGAGTATCGGGTAGCATTGAACCCCCCGCCTCTAAACGATGGATTACATCAGCAAAGGGATGATTTAAAGGTGGTAGTTTGATTTTGGTTTGAGTCATATTGATTATCAAATAAGACGGGTTGCTAGGGTAGGGGCGATTCGCCCTAAAGGATTAGCGAAGCAAAGCGGTCTAGGGGCTTTGCCCCATGAGCTATTGCTTCAAGAAGCTTCGCGTCCGAATCGCCCTTACAGGATTGAGATAATTATTTTTGAGCCACAATAGTTGTATTGATTGGGTGACTGGCGATAATGCTAAATTCAGTGAGGTTAGTTAGCCATGCAGGCTGTACTCCTAAGATAACAATGAGGATAGCCAAAATAAGTGCAGGTAAACGTTCTGTCGATTTAACCTGAGGATATACAGCAGGAGTTTGGCGACAGTCGATTTTGCCAAAAAAAACTTTATTAAGTAGAATCACAAAGTAAACTGAAGTTAAACCAGTTGCAATCAAGCAAAGAATGGTGAGAGTCGGAAAAACGGTAAAGCTTCCTTGAAAAGAAATATACTCCCCAACAAAACCTACCATCCCAGGAATACCCGCACTCGCCATCACCGCTAAGATAGTTAATCCACCAATGACAGGGAAACCTCTTTGGGGATTCATCAAACCATTGAGAACATTGAGATCGCGAGTCCCAGTCTTGTTTTCTACAACACCTACTAGGTAGAACAGCAACGCCACAATTAAGCCATGTGCAAACATCTGGCAAATTGCCCCCGAAATGGCAATCGAAGTTCCCGCTGCTGTAGCTAAAACCACAAAGGCAATATGGGCGATTGAACTATATGCCACCATTTTTTTGAGGTCAGTTTGGGAGATAGCCACAAACGAAGCATACAAAGCACTAACTGTAGCGATCGCCGCCAACCAAATCGCTACACTATTCCATAGTTGAGGAAATAGCCCTAAACCAAAGCGAATTAATCCATAAGTTCCTATTTTTGAAAGTATACCACTTAAAATCATCGATACTGGTGTAGATGATTCTGTATAGGCATCAGGCAACCAAGTATGTAAAGGAACGAGAGGGGTTTTGATCGCAAAGCCAACGATTAAGGTAATTAGCAAAATTAGTTGTTTGCTAAAGGGTAAAATCTGAGTCTGCACCAACTCATAATCAAAACTACTATTGGTCAAAAAGACAATTCCTAAAAAAGCAGCTAGGACAAAAATACCTGAAAATGCCGTGTAAAGTAAATATTTAGTGCCTGCATAACCACGATTTTCTCCTCCCCAAATATTGATTAATAGATAGGTAGGAATTAGCTTGACCTCGTAAAAGATGAAGAATAAAAGCAAGTTTTGTGACAGCAACGCACCATTAATACATCCTGCCAAAATTAGAATTAGACTGTAAAAAAGTTTTGGTCTAGCCAAAATATTGTCATCTTTTTGACCTATGTCACAGCTATAAATTGCCAGACAGATAAGTAAATTATTCAGGACAATTAAAGGTAAAGATAAGCCATCAATCCCTAGGTTATAATTAAGTCCTAAGACTTCAATCCAAGGTAAAAATTCAGTTAGTTGTATACCTTGAAGTTGAAAGTCATAGCTAGAGATTAGTAATAAGGAAAGCAAAAAAGCAAGAGTACTAATTGCTAAACTCGTTGTTCGTGTTAGTTGTGGATTTTTATTTGGTAGACAAGTAACAATCAAGGCACCTACTATAGGTAACCAAACTAGAAAACTAAGCATGAGTTAAAGTATTGACAATAAATTAAATAATTAAAATGACTTAAGTGATTATCTGCACTTCTGCTGTATTTAAATCGAAATAACCACCGACAATTTTTAATTGATTCTCATTAATTAATCCAGACAGTAAGGTGGATGATTTTAAATTATCAATCTGGAGCAAAACATTACGTTTAACTGTATCAATGAGATAGGTTTTGTCAGTTTTATTGCCTTCTACAACGGCTGGTTTAATTGCCGCCAAAATACTACCAATACTTCCTGGTACTGGTTTACCTGCAATCGCAGCTTTAACTGCGCCACATTCTTCATGACCAAGTACTAAAATTATTTTGCTACCTAATACAGCAGCGCCAAATTCAAGACTACCAATTTCTTCCTCGGTTACTATGTTTCCTGCATCACGAACCACAAAAGTATCGCCAACTCCTTGATCGAAAATAATTTCTACAGGAAGGCGAGAATCAGCACAAGTGAGAATTGAAGCAAAAGGAAATTGTTCTTTAGCTACTGCTGCTAAGTGTTGAATATCTTGACGAGGATATTGACGTTGATTATTAGCAAATCTTTTATTGCCTGCAAGCAATAAATTTAATGCTTCGTCTGGAGTAATATTTTGGTTGTTAACATTAGGATTGATATTGGTTGATTCGGCATGAGCTAAATTTTTGGTAAGAGTATTAGCTGTAACTGCTGTTCCTAAAGTGATCGCTCCGTATTGTAACAATTTTCTTCTGTTGAGCGATAAATCGTGTTTCATTTTGTAACCAAAATTCCTAATTTTAAAGTGTTAATCCAAACATTAAGCCGAGCAAAATAGTTCCCAAGATAATTGAGAGAAAATAAAATTGCGATTGACCAGAAGTGCTATATCTTAAAGCCTGTCCGCTAAATAGAGTTCCCAAACCAACTAGGTTAACTGCACCATCAACAATATAGCGATCGCACCAAGCAACAACTCTAGAAGTCACTCCAATTAAACTGACAATTGTTAAACGATAAATATCTTGAATATACAGATCGTTAGCTAAAGTTTTTTGAATCAATGACGGGACTAACTCCCCTGGCTTGTTCTTGCTGTCTCTAAGATATAAAAACGCCGCTAAACTTATGCCTAAAAAACTGGAACTAATTAACAGCAAAGCCACATTCTTATCTAAATTAGCCCAGGTTGGTAATAAATCAAACTGCTGCAAAATCAAGGGAAAATGTAGCGTAACCCCAGCTAAAATTGTCATCGGCAAGATCATCGCCCACAAAACTTCAGGAGAGCGTTTGGTCATCGCTTGAGTTTTGCCCCCAAAAACTAAGCTAAATACTCGCATTAAATTAAAGGCAGTCAACCCGTCAACTATGACTAAAATTCCCAACAATATAGGCTGTACACTCAGCAAATAATCTCCTAATTCTAGTAACGCCCAAAACCCACCCAAAGGAGGAACAGCAATCAAGCTAGCTGCGCCGACTAAAAATGCTAGTCCGCTAACGGGGCGACGAGAAAAAATTCCGCCTAACATAGTAATATCTTGAGTAATATTGCTAATAATAATTGAGCCAGCACTCATATATAACAAGGTCATGGCGATCGCATGAGTTAAAATTAAGAGTAAGGCTGCATGGTTGGCCCCGACTGCTACGGCAATAAACACAAAACCCATATAGGCGCTGACGGAATAAGATAAGGTTCGTTTTATATCTACTTGAGCGATCGCAATTAAAGACGCGCTAATAGCCGTAAAAGAACCGACAACTGCCATGACCAAATTGGAAATAGATGATTGTGCCAGTACTGGCTGTAGCTGAATCAGTACATAAGCCCCCGTCGCTACCACAATTGAATTACGCAGCATCGAAGCGGGAACAGGACCTTCCATGGCTTCATCGAGCCACAGCTGTAGGGGAAACTGGGCGCATTTAGCCAAAGGCCCCGCAATCAAGGCTAAACAGAGTAGGTTAGCCGTTACTGGACTTAAATTAGCTACCTCTGCCCACTGTGCCAAATCATCATAATTCCAAGTTCCCGTAAAAGACCACAGGGCAATTATGCCGATCAGCAGCAAGAGATCGCCGACTCGCTTAGTCCAAAAAGCATCTCTTGCCCCTGTCACCACCAGAGGTTGAGCAAACCAAAAGCCGACGATTAAATAAGTAGCTAAAGTAAGTAACTCTAAAAATACGTAACTGAAAAAGAGGGAATTACATAAAGCCAGACCACATAACCCCGCCTCAAAAAAGGCCATCAAAGCGTAAAATCGTCCCCAACCCCAGTCCATTTCCATGTAGCCAACAGCATATAGCTGAGCCAGAATATTTAGACCTGTAATTAAAACTAATGCCCCGACAGTAATAGCAGAAATCTTAAGATCGAAGGATATATACAAACCAGCTGCGGTTAGCCAGGGAAATCTTATTTCTTGTACTGGCTGTTGCCAAACTTCTTGCAGAGCCAAGATACTATGAACAAATGCCACACAGGTCATAGCTAAATTAAGATATCCTGCTGGTCTAGAACCAGTTTTTTTGCTCATTCCTGGTGACCAGATTAAGGCTAAGCTTGCCCCAACTAGTGCATAAACAGGAACTAGCCAGATATTTTCACTAAACATCTGCTCCATAATTTTGCTTAATAAATAGAATGTTAATTAGCGATAAAATAAATATAGACTAAAATCAATGCCTTGTGAAGCAGCATTTGTTTATTTCTATAATAAGTAAACTTTAAGAGTCCCGATAGCCAAACCAGGTGGGATCGATATAGTTAATCCGAGCGCAGGGTTCGAGGGCAGATAAGATGGTTTTGCCATAGCTACGGAAGTTGACGCGGTTGTCTAGCAAAGCGACAATGCTTTGGGACTCTCTTAAGGGGACGGTAGTTTGTTCGAGGGTTTTGAGGGCAGAAGGCAATAAATATAGTCGAAACCAATCCTGATGCTGGGTTTTGTAATAAGCAACCAAATTAGCAACCAAGGGATTTTCTAAAGAAGGTATGGGCAAGGTAGCGATAATCAACAGCCGTGGAATAGGTAGTAATTCTTGATGTAGCTGCCAAAAAGACCAGCCACAAATTAAAATACTGGTATCGGAAATATTAGTCTTTTCTACCTTGACTCTCGAGCCAAATTCCCCAGCTAAAACTGAACCTACTTGTCCTTGAAGGGGTACATCATCGGCAATTACCACAATTAACCCCTCGATACTGCTGCTGAGGCTAACTAATAGTAGACTTTGTTCAATAAAAGCTGAGCGAAAATCAGGAGAATTAGGCATCGGAAAGCGATCGGGCAGATAAAGTTGAATATGGTTGTTTTGGCGGTTAGGAGTAAACTTAAGGCTCAATATTTCTGAGTTTAAACCCACTCGCTGTCGATAAGTTGTTGCATCGGCTTCGGTATCTAAAAAGCTGCCAATAATGACCGCTGACTGTTGTTGCCAAATTGGTTTAAGCTTGTTGTCAACTCGAGCGGGGGACAGATTGATCGTAAATGAACCCCGATCGCGATCGCGAGAAATCCAAGATATATTCGATTTATCGGCTATTTGTTGCCAAAAATGGTTTAATTTACCCCCAAGCAGTTGTTGTTTGCTTAATACTTGGCAAAGATTGGCAATGATGCTTAATTCTGAATCTAGTAAAACATAATTACGATAAGGATTTTCGGGACGAGCATAAATCGACTTGGTTAGTTTGATTCTAGTGTTACGAATCAACTCTTGATGTTGCGGCAGAGTCTGTGACAATTCGTCCCAGTCAGCGGTGGTAATTTTAATCGTTAATAACTCTCTAGTCCATTCTTCTAAACTATCGGCGCGATCAATAATTGT
>JBHJNW010000047.1:0-17297 GCA_050330395.1 Pleurocapsa sp. | reverse complement strand
ATTGGCGCACAATGGAATTCAGAAAACGTGTCCCAAATATTGAGGCTTCGTTGTGCTTATTTGAATACATCCATCAGTTTGAGTATTTGTGCTTAGTCAAAAAGAGGGATGCTCCCTATCAGACTCTCGTAGCATCGTTTTTTTTTCTGATCTTTCTCTCAGTAGCTTTGTGGGCAGTAGATAATACGAAAGTTGCTCTATTGCTAATGGAACACCCAGTATTAATTCTTTCCTATTTGAGCGATAAATTCGGCTATCTCAAGCTCTTTGGTGGTGGATTGATTACGATTTTTATGTTTTCACTCTTGTTGATTAAGCCTCAGAGAAATCTTCATCACCACAATCAAAATGTCTTGAGGGGTGGAAAGGTCATACCTACCCGTAAACTCAAAACCATACTGAAAAGAGAACCAAAATCAAAATATAAGCCTCAGCTAGAAGTAGCAGGTCTTCCTATTCCCGAACAATTGGAAAATCGTGGCTTTTTTATGTTCGGTTCTCCTGGGACTGGTAAAACTCAGGCTATTAGTCAGATGACAGCTCTTATTAGAAACAGAAAAGATTTTCGGGCGATCATCTTCGACCGCGATGGGGATATGTTGCAGAAGTTCTACGATCCTAGTAGAGATTTTATCTTTAATCCTTTTGATGCTCGTTCGGTTCACTGGAGTCATGTTCATGAGGCAGCCAGACCTGAAACTATGGCAGCAGGATTGATTCCTATTGATTCTGCCAAGGAGCCTTTTTTCTCAAATGCAGGAAGAGCAGTGATGGCTGAGTTGTTTCGCCAGACTAAAAGCAATCAGGAGTTGTGGGAGTTATTAACCAGCGATACTCAAGCACTAAGCTCATTTGTCTCAGGAACTTTAGCTGCTAAATATCTTGGGGAAGAAAGAGCCGCAACTTCTGTACTGTCTACTGCTGCTAACTACTGTCAGTTCTATGGCTGCCTAACTCAGCCTCATAATAAGGCTTTAAGTTTTTACGACTGGGCAAGAAGTGATAGTCCCCGCTGGATTTTTATTACTTTAAGAGAAAACGAGTCTGAATTGCTAAAACCTCTCCACAGCTTGATTTTTGAGTTGATGCTTAAAGGTTTGCTATCTAATGAAGATCGAGAGATGAAGACGGCAATTATTATCGATGAGTTGGGGGCATTGAACCAGTTACCAAGTCTCCACAGGTTACTGAGTGAAAGCCGTAAGTACAAAGGATGTCCTATTCTGGGTACTCAAACTGAGGCTCAGATCATTGACAAATACGGACTACAGCAAACGCGGACTATATTGCAAGGAACAAAAACTAAGTTGATTCTCAATTGTGCTGACCCTCAGACAGCAGAAGCAATGGCAAAGATTATTGGTAAACAAGAGTTCCGCTATCTAGCGGAGAATCATAGTCGCTCCCGTAATTCTGGTAGAAGTGGTAACGGTAGAACTGTAACCCTAAACGAGCAGCTTCGAGAGAGTTATGCTGTGATGCCTGATGAGTTGGGTAATTTACCCGATCTTCAGGGTTATCTTAAGATTGCTCAATATTGCGCTCCGATTAAGCTCAAGCCTAAGAAGTTTGTCCCTGGTGCTAGAAAATTTGTTCCGCTAGTAGATTCAGCTACAAGGATCGAGAAGCAAAGTATTGAGGAGCAGTGGAAGGATTTTGAAGAATAAGATAGTTGCCAGTCGTCGGGCTGCGATCGCTCACTCCAAGTTTTGGGTGTGTAACCCTCTATCGCACGCCCGATTCGCTACGCCGACTGACTTGAATAATAAAGTCTTTGAAATTATAACTATATTAGTAAATCTAACAGAAGTTTTTGAAAGTGCATCAAACATTCTTTACTTAAGCTAGATCTGATAAGCTTCAATTGCTCTTCAGCATAATTTATTCTCATCAACTCTATTTTATAATCAGAGTTGGCAAAAAGTATAATTTCTTCTTCAGTTTTTTCTACAATATATTGTTCACAACTAAAATTATTACTTTTTTTAATATTAAAGATTTTTTGAATAATTGGTATAAAATGATTAACTCTCTCTGTTTGTAGCTTTATAGTTGAATCAAGTAACTCTCTTAGTTTCTTTACGTCTTCTAATTTAAAGCTACTTGCAATAATGCCATCGTTTATTTCCAATATTGTTCGTGTCTTGGCTTTTCCTGATAACACGAGTTCTACATCGCTAAAATTTGGATAAAATTTGACATGAAAATGATCTCCTGTTCTACGTGCCTCTACAAATGGAGGAGATTGATTATTAGCTTGATAATTATTGAAAATATTAAAATCTTCATTCTGGCAATAATTACCAAATTTATTGGCAAGAGTGCTACCTAAATCAATAATTTCTTCTTCTAACTTAAATTTGTGTAAGATACTTATAAATTTTTCACGATTGTAACGTTGTAGATATGTAGTTTGAGCAGACAAAAGATCGTCTATAGGAAGATTATTCGTTGTATTAGAATCTGAGATATATACATCTTCTAGTTCGGCTCCATCTACCTCTGCTTCTATAAAACTGGCTCCAAAAACATTTGAATCATAAATAGTAGCGTTTTCAAAGGAAGTTCCTATACAGTTTGCACCACTTAAATCAGAAATAGTTATTTTTGCTCTGCTCAAATAAGCTTTACTCAAATTAGCTGAATTAAAGTAAACCTTAGTTAATTCAGACTTGTATAGATTTGAATTAAAAAGGTTAGTATGTCTAAAATCGGTATATCTAATTTCAGCATGGCTAATATCTGCTTGACTAAAATCAGAGTATGAAAAGAGAATTTGATTTAGATATGCATATCGCATATCAGCCATTCGGTAGGAAGAAAATCTAGAATCTATATTACTAAGTTGAATACCTCTCAAATCTGCTCCATCCAAATTTATATTGTCTAAATCAAAATGATTTAATTCTATGCCAGCAAGAACTGGAATAATGTCTGGATTTTTCTTCCTCCATTTATTCCAAGAGTTTACACCTCTTTTTAAGATGTTTAAATGTTTTTTGTTAGGAGTAAATATTTTTTTTTCAATATGCAGATTTTCTACATCAACAGAAGTATTTTCAATCAGCTGTTGTAGCTCATCGGGCGTTAAATCGAGAAAATAAGCAATTTTAGGAAAATGTATCCGATCGGGCATCTGTTCACCACTTTCCCAACGCGCTATTGTGGATTGAGTAACTGGAGGTTGAAAAAGCTGTCCAAGTGACATCTGTGTAAGCTCATTTGTACTTCTAACTTTTCCGATCAAGTCCGCTAAAAGTTTATTTGGGGGATATTTGTTCGATGTATTAACGCTTGTCACAATTTAGCTTTCTGGGTAACTACAAAGAGAATATTTTATAAATATAATACCGACGCATAAAAAATACATTTTTTTGCTTAAAATTATGTGTGAAATAAAAAAATGGTAAAAATTATTCGTTCAAACTAAATAATGTGGTATCTTAATACAAGATTAAATATTTAAAAAGAGCCAAGACACATAGGGTTCACCGTCCAAAGTGTATTGCCCGTCAATGCCCGACTCTCTAGTGACAGCTTTCGCTGTGCTACCTACATTTTACTCGATCGCAGCAAAATGTATCGAGGCTTAGTATAGCTATCAATTTAAAGAGTTCGTGTGTTTTGTATCTCGGCGCATCATAAATAGGAGAACAAAATGACATCCGCAACCGATAATCGAATATTGATACTTGAAGTAAATCAAAACTGGGTCAACAAAAATGTTGCTGCTCAAATACTAGGAATTTCTACTCATACTTTGAAGCTCTTTCGGAAAAGACACTGGACGTTAGGAATCCATTTTCAATATCTTAATTCCAGAACAATTCGATACCATGAGGGGCTTTTGCGAGATTGGTTTGCAAATATTTCCGAACCTCACATTCATCAACGGGCGATTGAAATATATCTAGGGTCTTTACTGTCTAATCAACCTAAAAAACGCTTTCAATCTAAATAATTAATTGCTTTAACTAATTCCGCTTAGAGCTTCTATATGCCTTCTGAATCAAGATTAACTGCTTCTATATCTCAATTTAGAAGGCAATTTCGCCATACATTTTATCGCCGTAAAAAATATGACACTAAATAGAATTCAAGGAAAGTTTTATCCTCTTCAAAGTGAAGAATGGCTTGAAACGGTCAAGCAGTTAACTCATTCAGAGCTAAAGATTCTTTACTATATACGCTCTCTCGATCCATACAACAAAGGTATTTCCATCACCCCTATTGAGATAGCCAAGGATTTATCTACAGAAAAATCTAAAATGCACCGTTCTACGGTTGGGAGGGCTTTGAAGTCATTGGATAGTAAAGGTTTCATTCAAATGGAACTTATTCAAGTTCAGATTAAAGTTAACCCCAAAGGTTTTTTGTCACAAACAGAAATAGGAGATGTTGCGGTTACACAACCAAGTTGCGAGCAGACAACACAAGTTGTGACACCACAACCAAGTGTGCCTGAACACAACTTAGAGTGCAGCCAGGCAACAGAATGTGCGCCCAGGCAACATTTGAAGGCTGAAACTATTTCAGAGCAAAGGTTTCAAGTTCCTAAGATCTCTAAGACTTATATAGACTTTAAAGACTCTCTCTCCAAAAGCGAGGGAGAGAATTATTTGAAGTTTGTGAGAGAAGCGATTAAAAACTTTAGGCAGCCAATACAAGATCTGGAAGCTTGGTTAGCTAGCAAAACAAAAGCAGGTACAAATCGCTGGGAAGTTTATTACCAGAACTATCAATCCGAAAAAAATGCTGATAAACCTAAGTCTGAAAAGAGTTCGATTTCAGAACTAGCCAAACAAAAAGCGATCGCCAACTATCAGAAACAGTTAAACCAGGAAAAAAATAGTCAGAGAAAAACTGGTCATGAAATATCTACATCAAAATTCAATCAACTATTGGATAATCCTGACAACCAAATTAAAAGAATCAATCAACTCGAAAGTCAGCCCCAAAAGATTTCTAAGCCTTTTGGAAAATATGTTTCTGAAAGCTACGAACATTTGCGGAACTTAAGAATGACAAACCTCTTTTCTAACGAATCAATTTAAGGGGGTATGGCATGAAAGAACCAAACTTGCCTCCCGCCAATATTGAAGCAGAAGAGTCAATTTTAGGCGGAATTTTATTCGATCCCAAAGCAATTTCTCAGGTCGAAGCTTCCCTACATCCTTCTGCTTTTTATGTTTCGGCACATCAAGAAATTTATCAGACTGCCTTGAAGCTATATCATCAAAGCAATCCGACAGATTTTATGGCTGTTAGTGCCTATCTGGCAGATCGAGACAGATTAGACCAAGTAGGCGGAACAGCTAAATTAGCTCAATTACTTAACCGAACGATTTCAGCAGTTAACATTGATCGCTATGTCGATTTGGTGATGGATAAATTTCATCGCCGAAGAGTAATTGAAGTAGGTCATAAAATTGTCGATTTCGGCTATGACTCTACTCTCGAACTAGAGAAGCTCTTGAATGATTCGGAACAAGAAATATTCAGCGTCACCCAGCAAAGGATAAGATCTGATACAGACCAAAACAGCGAGATTGCTATGTCTGCTTTTAATCAGCTTGATGAAGAAAATCCAATTTATCCTACTGGTATTCAAGAACTAGATGAGTTAATGATGGGATTTGAGCCAGGAACATTAACTCTCTTAGCTGCTAGATCGTCAATGGGCAAAAGCGCAATTTCTCTATATCTGGCTCTTCAACAGATGATTCTACATCAATTACCTGTAGTCATCTTTTCCCTGGAGATGACTAAACATCAGATGGAGTATCGACTTTGGAGTTTGATGAGTCGTATGGATTGCTATCAGCATCTAGATTTAGTTCCAATTAATGGACATCGCCTTCGCCAACATCGTGCTAAATTATCTTCTCTAACAGAAAATGAGATGGAGAGCATAGCTAAGATTGTAAAAGTTGCTGTAGACCTGCCTCTATACATGAATGATAATCGCGGAATCAATGTAGCGGGAATTGCTTCTGAGGCTCGTCAAGTCAAAGCCAGAGAGGGCAAACTAGGTTTAGTGATTGTAGATTATCTACAAATGATGGCATCTGACAATGGTGGCAATCGCAGTTATGAACTGGGTGATGTGGGTAGAGGGTTGTATCAACTGGCAGGAGAATTGGATGTACCAGTTATGGCTCTATCTCAAGTCAATCGAGGAGTAGAAGCCAGACAAGATAAACGTCCGATGATGTCAGATCTTTCTCAGTCGGGGATTCTGGAAACGGTGGCAGATAATATTATCTTTGCTTATCGCGATGAATACTATAACCCAGGCACTTTTCAACCTGGAATTTTGGAATTGATTTTAGCCAAAGCCAGACACGGTAATACGGGAACGGCAGAAGTTTTGTTTGATAAGTCTTGTGGAATTATTCGCTCTCTTAAAGAGTTTGCTTAGAATCTTTCTAAAAGACATTTTTAATTAGTGAAATCATCTGAGGGGAAGGGTTCTTCCTCTCTTGGTAAAAATATTCCTTTAATACAATTGGGGTTAATAATCGCTATTTGAATATGGTTTTGTTTTCTAAACATAGAACCTGGATACAAAGGCTCTCCTTCTAAAAAAGCTGCTCTGACAGAATCAAAATATGTACCTTTTTTCTCTGCTAGTTGATGAGTAAAACGAATTACAGCGCAGTCTAATTCTCTTTTTTTGAAATCAAAATCCGATTTGCCAAAGGATGAGTTTTTAGGAAGGGGTTTTCCTTCCTCGTCTAGAGTTTCTTTGAAAAATTCAAAAGAAATCGACAAAAAGTCAATATACTTTTGGTCTAACAGATCGAGACAATTTCCTAAATCCAGAACAGCACCTAAAACAAAAGGAGTTTTTATCGTTGAATTGGCTCTTCTACTATCTTCTAAAGCATACTCAATAGCTCTTTGATAGTTATTTTCCCAAAAGTAAATTCCATTACCTAGCCAGTCATAGGAATTGTTGCTATGACGAAAATTATCTTCTTGATTCAAAATACGTATAGCAGCATCTCTGTCTATCCCATGAAAACCATAAACAAAACTCGGTTTTGTCGAATACATTAATTAAATAACCAGTGGTTTGCCGTTTGCTCTGTCTTTAGCGACTGTTTCTGCTGAAAAGAATTCTTCACAGTAGTAACCAGATTCATCAATGATTTTGGCATCTTTGAGCAGTTGTATTTTCTCCTCGCGAGACATTTGAGACGCTGACTCTTTAATTTTTTTTGTGAGTTCTCGAATATCCATAGCTCAAGCACCTCATATATCTAAAGTTCTATTGTATCATTACAGTTTTTTACTATGAGGGAAGAACAGATAACCTATAGAAGACTTGGTGGCTCGATATTAGCAAAGTTAGTAGCTCCATAATGCTTATCGATCATTTTGCCAGATGTTCCCGTCCATCTTCCAATTGCAGTACTGTTATAATGCGCTTCAACACACATGGTGATAAAAGTATGTCGCGTCTGATAACTCTTGCGATATGGAATTCCACACTTTTTTAAAATTGATTTCCAAGCTCTGTTAGAGAAATTATGATGGTCTAAAAATTTACCTCTACGACTGGTAAAAATCAAATAATCTGATTTGGCTGAACTGGGTCTGATTTTTTGGAGAATTTCCTTTACTTCCGCATTGATCGGAAAATCTCTTTTCTTCTGAGTTTTTAATCCTTCCTTGCAAACTAATCCTGATTCAGACATGACAATAGCTTGTTGAAACTTAATCACACTCTTAGTAATGTGTTCCCACTTCAAGGCGATCGCTTCAGATGGTCTACATCCAGTGAAGAAAAGAAACTTTACATAAGGCGTATAGTAGGAGTAATAGCGATCGCTTTCAAAGGTTTGAATAATTAAATCTCTTTCTTGTTTGGAAAACGGATTTACATCAGCGTCTTCATCTGTTCCTTTTGGAAGGGAAATCGTCATCAAATCGAAGGGGTTTGTTTCAATTAAGCCCTCTTTAATAGACCATTTACAGCAAGCTTTCAGTTGGGTTAAGCACCGTTTAGCCGTACTGACCGTTTTATGTGTAAGTAGCCAGTCTCGAATAGCAGATGCTTCATCTAATGACTGACTGGGGAAAGCTGCTATATGGTTTCGATATCTTTGAAAATCTTTTGCATAAGTACTTGGACTTACTTGAGGCTTTTTAAACTCACTATATTTTTCCCACAGCCGATCTAGCTGAAGTTTAGAAGCTTCTATTGATGAAGTTAAAGCAATTTTCTCTCGATCACCAGCTGATTTATACTTTTCTAGTGTAGTGTCAAATTTTTCCTTTAAAATATCTTGTTCTATCTCTGCTGCTTTTAACTCAGCAAATCTTCGATGGAGAAGAGTATCCGATAGTCCAAGGGAAATATAGCGACGTTTACCGCCAAAACGAAAACGTAACTGTAGTCGATCATGAGAGCTTAAAACCACCACAGATCCTTTGGTGGACTTTTTACTTGAAGTCATTAGATTGCATCTCAGTAGATGGGTGTAATTACATCTTTAACTATGGCAATTTTACACCCAATTTACACCCAATTTTTGTCTAAACCCATCGGAAAATACCCGAAAAAAAATTCTGGGGTAAGTTCAGAGTTTGAACAAAAAAGCCCTGAGAGGCTTTGAATGACATGAATCGAGCGCTATCATTAAAGTGTCAGAGGGGAGACTTGAACTCCCGACCCTCGGCTTATGAGTCCGATGCTCTAACCAACTGAGCTACTCTGACTTGATACGACATAATACTATGTAAATATAACAAAAATAGGTAATTAAGTAAAATTTATTTTCTGAAGCCAAATTACTACTATCTTATTACATATATACTTAAAAATTAGCGATCGCAGTTGCTGAATATTGATGCTAGTAGAAGCAATCAGTCGATGCCAAGAAAACTCAATAACAGTTATAAATTTGGTTAAAATACCCAAGCGAGAGATAATACATAATAGATTAATGAATTATATTTTCTTGCTATATGGTACAAGCCGATAAAAAACCTAGAGAGCCAGAAACACTTACCATATTTGACTTAAACAGCTATTTAAAGCAGCAAAAAGCGTTAGTCGAACAGGCATTGGAACGCTCAATTACGGTGACTAAACCCGAAAAAATATATGAGGCGATGCGATATTCTTTGCTGGCTGGGGGCAAAAGGCTACGTCCGATTCTGTGTTTGGCAACTTGCGATCTGACTGGCGGTAAGTCAGAAATGGCAATGCCAACTGCCTGCGCCTTGGAAATGATTCATACGATGTCTTTAATTCACGACGATCTGCCAGCAATGGATAATGACGATTTTCGTCGGGGCAAACCAACTAACCATAAAGTTTATGGGGATGATATTGCGATTTTAGCAGGGGATGGCTTATTGGCTTATGCCTTTGAATATGTTGCTACTCAAACTAAAAATGTTGCTCCAGAAAACATTATACGGGTAGTAGCTTGTTTAGGTCATACTGTGGGGGCGGCGGGTTTGGTTGGCGGGCAGGTACTGGATCTAGAATCTGAAGGCAAAACAGATATTACCGCCGAAACTTTAAGCTTTATCCATACTCATAAAACAGGGGCGTTATTAGAAGCATCTGTTGTGTCTGGGGCAATACTGGCTAATGCTTCAGAAGCAGATATAAATCGACTATCGCAGTATGCCCAAAATATTGGTCTAGCTTTTCAGATAATTGATGATATTTTAGATATTACCTCCACAGATGAACAGTTAGGCAAAACTGCTGGTAAAGATCTAGAGGCACAGAAAGCTACTTATCCTAGTCTCTGGGGTTTAGAAAAATCACAGCTCAAAGCACAGGAATTAGTCGATAGTGCGATCGCCCAGTTATCTGTATATGGAGCAAAGGCTGAGCCACTAAGAGCCGTGGCTAACTACATAGTGACCCGAGATCGCTAATAAAATCAACTTATATAAAAAAGTTTTTTGGGGCAAATGAAGACAAACTATGCAGGAAGTTGCTGATATCTTACACAATCAGATATTACTAGTCGCACTTATAGCCTGTATTACAGCTCAGGGACTGAAGTTAGTAATTGATTTAATTACAAGTCGCAAGTTAAACGTGGCTTATTTACTCTCTCCTGGGGGCATGCCTAGCGCGCACTCAGCTTTAGTTGGGGCATTGGCAACTAGTGTTGGCTTAACGAAGGGATTATCTTCTGCCGAATTTGCGATCGCCTGTCTATTTGCCATTATTGTCATGTACGATGCAGCAGGAGTTCGTCAAGCAGCGGGAAAACAAGCGAAAATACTCAATCAAATCATTGATGAATTATTTCAGGAAGAACATAATCTCAACGAAGAAAGATTAAAAGAGCTGCTGGGACATACTCCTTTCCAGGTTTTGGTTGGTCTTAGCTTAGGAATTGGTATTGCCATGGTCTTTTCTAAATATGTCTGGATAGTTAGTTAAACCATTGTCTCTTTGAGTATATTTTATTTTTGAGTAATTTAGATTAATGATCGAGAGCAGTTAATTTTCTCATGCTGGCCAATCCTGATGAATACTAGTGATCAATCCCTGTTTTTAAACCCACAAGATGTTACTAACCAAGTTATTGTGGCTCATTATCATTTATTTAAAAATGCTGGAACTTCTGTAGACGCTATTTTAGCCGAAAATTTTAGTTCGGATTGGCGCAAAATTGAGTTTGACAAGATTGATCACCAATCAAATTCTGGGCTGGTTCAAAATTGGCTGTTAGCTCATCAGTCAATCTCGGCTTTTTCATCTCATACCGCCATGTTTCCTTTGCCAAAGATCGCGCTTATATCTGTGATCCCAATCATTTTTCTGCGTCATCCAATTGATCGCCTGTGGTCTGTCTATAAATTTGAACGTAAACACAAAAAGATTCTCAATGAAAGTATTAAACTAGCTCAAAAACATGATTTTGCGGGTTATCTCAACTATCAATTAGACCAGACTCAGAATAGATCCTGTCGTAATTTCCAAACCTATAGATTTTCTTGGTTAAATCCTCAACCAAACTTGACGGAATTAGAGCAGGCGTTACATGGTTTAGATTCTCTATCCATAGTCGGAATTGTCGAAGAGTTTGACTTATCAATGAAGCGTTATCAAAAGGCGATCGCTCAATATTATCCCTCTTTTGAGATCAAGTCAGTTCATAAAAATATCACGTCCCAGCACAATCTATCTTTACCCGAAAAACTTGATTTGATTCAGTCTAATTTAGATCGCTCTACCTATCAAAGACTGCTCGACTCTAACCGTGACGACCTAAAACTGTACGAAGCAGCTAAACGCAAATTATTTGACCCTAAGGCAACAAAAGCTTAGCTTAGTTGTCTTTAAGCTTAAACTGATCAAACTTAATCGCGGCAGAATTTGGCTGACGAGTATCATAGCGATAGCTACTAACGATTCCTGTTGCCGTGTCGAAAATACTAAAGACTGTAAGATCGTTACTGGCAATATAGGGTAACGGTTGCCCAGAATTATCAACCAAAGGAGCAATATTTGGCACAATAGGGAGTAAACCGTTGGGATTTCCTGTTGCAGCAAAGTTTTGCGGACTATAGGTAGGAATTTCGCGTCGATTATCTCCCACGTGCGCTCCATAGCTATTACCCACGTTAGAAGATTCTAAAAAGTGCATTCCTGAATCACTTTGAAACCGATTCCAAAGATGGGAATGTCCATAATAAACTAGCTGTACCCCTGCCGATTCTAAAAGAGGGATTAAATCGCGAATGATATAGTCATTTTCAATCGGGTAATCATAATAGCGAGACTGCACTCCATCTTCAGAGTAATATAATTTGGGTTGCGGATCGGTGTAGGGCGGAACAATGTTTCCTCCTAGAGTGTGGGGTGGATGATGCAGCATGACTATTTTATATTTAGCCTGCTGGTACGCTTGACTCTGTAATTCCTGGGTTAACCACTCATATTGAGGACTACCTTGGGCGATTGGTTCAAAAATATGTTGTCCATACCCCCAAGCTTGGGGATTATCTAGGTTGGCATTGCTTTCTTTATATCTACCCTGAGCATCGGCTTCTAGGCTAGGGCTACGCCAAATATTAGTCACATAGAGCGAGATCAGTCTAATATCACCAAAGGTTGTTGCATAATAAAGTTTCCCCCCGGTGCTACTTTTAGGCAAAGTAAAAATCTCTTCGTAGGTATCAGTGTTAAAAGAATTATTTTTAATCCAGTCGGCTGCTATCTGTGAATTATCTGTCGGATTGACTTTAGCAGCAGTCGTTTGATAAAACTCCTGGGCGATCTGACGAGGATGAGGCTGGTTAAACTCTTGCTTTAGCGTACTATCAGGAGATACTTTGCCCATCACTTCGTGATTACCTATTGCGGTAAAAAGAGGCGCGTGCTGAATTATTTGTCCTCCATGATAGGTAGTCGTAGTACCGTTACTTTCAAGCTTGTAGTTCGCTTTCCCTTGCAGACTGGGAAAAAATGCCCCGCCTTGAAGGTCATCAAACCATTCAGAGGCGCGATCTGGAACATTTACTAAATCTCCTGGAAAAAAGACCGCATCGACTTGACCGACAGTTTTTACTACCTGTTCTAAATTAGCAGTGGTCATCGGCATTAACTGATGATCGCAGGTGAGCAGAATTTTGAGTGAAGTATTGACGGTTGGCTGACTAGCAAGGGTAAAGAGATCGCTGCTGACAACTTGTCGCTCCTGAATGCTTTCAACTCTATATCGTACTCGCTGATTAGGAGTTAAACCTACTATTACGGCTTCATGTCGCCAAATATCTCTGAAAGATTTAGCAGGAGGATTATTTAGTTGAGAATCTTGATCTTCGCGCACTCGACTTAACTTAGTGGTTTTGGCGATCGCTTGTCTTTTTAACTGATTACCATATCTCACCAGATGACGATTACCCTCAAATTCGGTAAACCAGACTACGTTTACGGTATTTTCAGTAGGTAACTGTAGAAAAGGATCGCTTAAAAGCGAGATTTCACTAGCTGTTTCTGCTGGTTTTTGAGAGGCAAGACTCATGGATAAATTATTAATAGCGATCAACGCAAAGATTGTCAGAGACACTAATACTAGTTTAGCGATTTTCATTAACTCAACTAACTATTTCCACCTGTTGGTAAATGTAGATTTTTTTGAGGTCAAGCAGGGCTTTCAATAAGCCAATACTTGCTAGATCCTGTTGATCCGTAAGATCAACTATTAGTTCGATAACTTAGCTATGACTCAGGCAAAAAGGTACATATACAAAGCTTTTCAATTATTATAAATGGTAATTGTTAAACGTTTTGATAAAGTTAAGATAAACAGATAAACTAATAAAGTTATGATTAACTATATTTGGTAATTTTAGCGGATACATCTTCAAATCTATATAGAATAACGATTTTTGCTGTGATTCGAGCTTATTTATTCGCTCCTGTTGATCGTTAATTAATGCCGCTCAAACCTGTTGGCATCAAACAAATTGGCGCTTTAAAGATGCTTTAATAATTCTTTTTAATAGTTCTATAAAGCAAATAAAACTCTTAGATATTTTCAACTAAAAGCGTTTATAATGATAATTAAGAAATAAAGTAATTCTACTAGGTTGTTTGACCAAGAATATAGTAAAGACGATTGATAAACTTGCTGTTGATCAGTATTTTTAACCGTTTTAGGTCACCTGCGGATTATAGATTTTTGTGTGTTTTGTGGTATCCTTCATTGTCCCACGCTCAATTAATTGAGCCGTGGGATTTTTCATTTTTATGGCTAGCAATTCCAGGCTGGTTCTTACTTTTTGACTGCTAACTTTTGACTTGTGAACCCAATCCCGATAAATACTGACCGCTAAAGACTTCGATAGCTGGACCTGTCATATAGACCCGATTGTCGGCTGCTGACCAATTAATTTGTAAACATCCTCCAGGTAGTTCGACTGTGCAGGCGCGATCGCAGATCTTATTTAACACTCCAGCTACCACCGAGGCACAGGCACCAGTACCACAGGCGAGAGTAATTCCTGCGCCTCGTTCCCAAACGCGCATCTTAAGATAGTCTGGCTTAACCACCTGGATAAACTCGGTATTAGTACGTTGTGGGAAGGCCCAATGATGTTCAAACAAAGGTCCAATTTGTTCTAGGGCGATCGCGTCGCTGTCTTCGACGAAAGTGATACAGTGAGGATTTCCCATGCTGACAGTGGTCACCGACCAAGTGCGATCGCCAACTTCTAGAGATTGAGCAATCACCTTACCCTCAACAGCGCCAAGGGTAGTGGGGATTTTGGCGGCGGTTAATTCGGGTTCTCCCATATCTACCGTAACCTCGCCATCGCTGGTTAGCTGAGGAACAATTACCCCAGCTAGGGTCTGAATTTTATAAGACTGATTAACTGCTGAACTGCCTGCTAATTTGGCAATAAACTTAGCCAGACAGCGTATACCATTACCGCACATTTCTGGTTCTGAACCATCAGAATTATATATTCTCATGGTGTAATCTGCCTTGGCTGTTCCTGGTAAGACAAAAATTACGCCATCACCGCCAATCCCAAAATGGCGATCGCACATTTTAATTGCTTGTTCGGGGGTAATAATAGGTTCGCTATTGTGGCGATTATCAATCAAAATAAAATCATTGCCCAATCCCTGGTATTTGCTAAACTCGATTACCATCTTTGATTTTCCTCAAAATAATACGAGAACTGAAAAACATGACTGAATTTAATACTGCTTTACCTGGCGTCAGACAAATCCAAAACTTTATTCAAGAAAAGCAAGAAGTTGAATTAAAGCTAGTTACTGACGATTTAGTCGTTGGTAAAATTATCTGGCAAGATGCTGATTGTCTCTGTTTAATGGATCATTACAATCAGCAAACGCTGATTTGGCGACAAGCATTAGTTTATGTCAAAACTAAAGGCTAAATAGACAGCTATAAGCAAGCTTTGGACCTACCTTTTTTGAAGGTAGAGTGGGCAAATACTCATTTTATAATTTTGTAATCACTCAAAACTAAGACAGTTTACTTTTGACCATTGCCTGAATTTTTTTACCGTCAGCTTTGCCTTTTAGCTGCTTCATCGCAGGCCCCATTACCTTGCCCAAATCTTTGATCGTAGCTGCACCAGAAGTGGCGATCAAATCGTCGATAATAGTTTCTAGTTCGCGATCGCTTACCTGTTCGGGTAGATAAGTTTCAATGATGGCTAGTTCCTGACTTTCTTTGTCTGCCAGATCTTCTCTACCTGCATTATTGAACTGTTCGATAGAATCACGGCGTTGTTTTGCCTGTTGGGACAGTAATTCTATTTCTTGTTCTGGAGTAAGGCTGTCTTGACCCTTAGGACGCAATTCTACTTCTTTATCTAAGATGGCTTTTTTGATGCTGCGCACCGTCTGGAGACGAACTTTGTCCTTCGCCTTCATTGCCGTTTTAATGTCTTCTCCAATTTGATCTTTAAGACTCATTTTCTTATCCATTATCTGAGTCAACTATTATAAAATACTTTTTGCGTAATACGAAAGAAATCATCCTAATTTCGCTCGCTCAATGAAGTTTAGAGACGCGATCGCAAGGCTAATGCTTTTTTTAGCTCAATTAAACTTTGCTACTATCAGACGTATAATGCTTTGGTAAACGTAAATTGTAGCTGATAGTGACAACCTCTACAGACAAATTAAAACCAGATTGGGCAGGAGAGGATTTACTTTCTCGCTTAGTTAATCTTTTAATCAAAACCAAGCCAATTTATAGCGTGATGCAGCATCAAGCGCGGCAGGTATTAATTAAAACCGCCGAAAAAAATGGTATTCCCTGGCGCAAAAATTGCCAAGAGTTAGAACAATCTTCTGCCCAAGATTTATTAACTGATTTGACTAACCAGGACATAGTTTATCCCGATTATTATCAAGTACCTTTTCATGCTTATGACCAAGGTAATCTTTGTTGGCAAGCAGCGTATGAGGCAGCTTCGGCAACCTACTCTATGGCATTACGAGTTTGGAAAGATGAAGAACTTACTTGGCAAGATGCACAGCAGCGTCTGCGCTATAGCTTCTATCAAATATTAGCGCAGTATACCCCCGCTACGATGACTAATATTTTAGATTTAGGTTGTTCTGTCGGTATCTCTACTGTGACACTGCATCAATACTTTGCTCAAAAGCAAGATAACTCGATTAATACCTTGGGTTTGGATTTATCACCCTATATGCTGGCGGTAGCGAAAACAACCGATACTCAACAGCTAATCAGTCAATGGATTCATGGTTTAGGCGAATCGACAGGATTAGCCGCTAATTCCTTAGATTTAGTGACTATGCAGTTTGTCATTCATGAATTACCTCGCCAAGCCACCATAAAAATATTCCAGGAGGTGTTGCGCATTCTTAAGCCAGGAGGAGTTTTAGGCATTGTCGATAATAATCCCGCTTCGCCAGTAATTCAAAAGTTACCTCCTGTACTGTTTACCCTCATGAAAAGTACTGAACCTTGGAGTGACGATTATTATACTTTTGATGTGGAAGCTGCCATACGGGAAACAGGTTTTGAGGATCAAACTACCATAGCCAGCGATCCGCGCCATCGAACTATGATTGGAATCAAACCAGATTAAATATTGATTAAAAATCAGAAACTTGAACCAGGTTGAGTTAAGAATTCTTGTTCTGTGGGGGTTGATTCTCTACCCAGTATTTGGTTACGGTGGGGGAAACGGCCAAAGCGATCAATAATTGCTTGGTGTTTAAGGGCAAATTTGAGATTATCTTCTTTGCCTAATTCAGCAAAAAGTTCGACGCATTTAGCCTGATCCGATTTATTTTCGCTATGCATTAAAGGCATGTATAGAAATACCTGTTGTTCTCTTGATAAAGCTTGCTGATAGTTGTTATCCACTGCATAATTAGTTAACTCAACTGCCTGGCTATCCATAGCAAAGGCCTGTGGTGTGTTGCGAAATATATTGCGAGAAAATTGATCCAGCACAATAATTAAGGCTAAAATATGCCGAGAATTATGCCGCCAATGATCTAATGCACCCGTTGTTGCTAATTGATATATCTCCAGAAAACGTTGTTTAATTTCGAGATCAAATTCAGCATTTTTCTTAAACCATAGCGGTTTAACTTTCTCGGAAAACCAGAAATTCAACACTTCATTGGCACTATCAGATTTGTTCATAAAACAGGTATAAATTAAATTATGAAGTCTCCATCGACTAAGCCCTTTGGGGCTGTAGTCGTGGTATCTGATCAATCACCATCGTAGGGGTTTCCCACAAAGATGACAGACTTACCCAACTTCGAGGTTTGCTGTCAG
>JBHJNW010000046.1:0-3078 GCA_050330395.1 Pleurocapsa sp. | reverse complement strand
GAGTAAAATTAGAGATAATAAACGCTCATCTTTACCTTGACATTTCTCTAAATTATATCCTCCTGATTTACGACGCGAAGGACGCGACGTAAGGAGCTAATCCTTTAGGGCTAGTCCTTCCATTTCACTGCTACATTCTACTATTTATCTTCCTTTTGAGTCCTTTGTCACCCCGTGAGCCCCTAAATGTCTGAGTAATGCTCTTAACCTTAGTCGCAATCATTTGTTAGTCATGCGGGATGATTTGAATTTACGTCATCATGCTATTTCTCAAGACACAGCTAAAATCCAGTCAGAGATTGAATCTTTAGCCAATGATTTAGATTATTTAGAATCTTGTCGCGATCGCTTAAGCTGTATTGCCGATGTCAAAATTAAGCTACAGCAAAATCTCCAGGTACTTTTAGACCAACTTAAAACCGCAGCGGCGATCGATGTCGAAAATTTTTTTGTTGAGGAAGAATATATTCAGGCAGATGCGATCAAAAAAGCTGATATCAATGCCAGAAATTTATTATTAAGCAATCTCAGCGACTTTGAACTGTTCCCCAAATGGGTATCAGATAATCTCAAAGCAGGAATTGAATACAAAACTGCGGGAATTATCTCTTTCAAAACTGAACTAGAAGCCGAATACTTTACTCAAGAAACTGTTGGCAAAGCTAAACATAGGTTACAAGAATTAATTTTTAAAATTAGTCAAGATATTGAAGCAGAAGTTAAACAAGCTAGGGAAGATTTAGAAAAGTTCTTGCTCGAAGAAACCGCGGGAATAATTGCCAGAGCTAAAAATCGTCTGCAAACTGCTTTTGAAATTGAGCTAAATTTACCGTCTCCCACTATTATTAATCAGTATGAAATGCAGATAAAAGGGCAATTAGTTAAAACTAAAAGCCGTCTGGTAGATGATGGTTATGAAGAGCGTTTAGTTAAAAAGCGAGCCTGGTACTATTGGTTTGGGACAATTCCTTTTTATAAGCAAGAACAATACAAAAAGCCCTATAAAAAAGAAGATTATTATGCAGTTTCAGTCCACAAAATTGTTCAGCAAATTAATGTATCCAGTGATCTTTTTGTCGACGAAATTCAGAAAAAAAATTACCGTTTATTTAGAGCAAGAACTGCATCAACAGGTCGATAATTTTTTCGTCAAACTAGACCAGTATTTAAGCAACTATCTCCAAAGTCTACAGCAGGCTCAATCTGACCATAAACTCGATCTGGGTCAAAGACAAACTCCATCTAATACTTTATCTAGATTAGTTCCTCAAGCCACAAACTACATTAATCAAACCAATAACTATTTAGCAAAAACGCAGCAAATTTTGAAAAAGTAACTAAACTACAACAGCCAGTGAATAATCAACAATAGTTATTGCCGCTAAATTTGACGGCTGAGAGTTGAGCAATAAATCATCAGGTTAAGCATTGATCGCCTTTTTTAAGGCACAATTAAACTTACCGAAAAATATCCCCAGTAGTTCACGATTGAATGAAAAAAATCTTTGTTGTCGATACTAATGTAATACTCCATGACCCAACCGCTATATTCCGATTTGAAGACAATGAAATAGTACTACCGATCGCCGTAATAGAAGAGCTAGATCGCTTCAAAAAACAGCCAGAAATGACTGGTCGTAATGCCAGAGAAGTCTCCCGCACCCTAGATCAGCTGCGTCAGCAGGGCCATTTGACTACGGGGGTAGAATTGAGTAATGGTGGAACTCTCCGAGTAGCATTAGGCGATCGCGATACTCTGAAAAAATTACCCCTCGAATTGAGCGGCGATCTGGCGGACAACTCGATTTTGGCGGTGGGAATGCAGTGCAAACAAAAGTATCAGTGTCCTGTGATTGTAGTTAGTAAAGACACTAATCTACGCATTAAAGCCGATGCTTTAGGACTTAATGCCGAAGACTACGAAACAGATAAAGTAGACGTAAATGAACTTTATACAGGTACGACCGAAGTATTAGTTAGTGCAGAGCAAATTGCCAAGTTTTTTCAAGCTGGTTCAGTTACTCTCGAACAAAAATTTTTACCCAATCAAGATATCACCCTAGTAGATAGTACTAATCCTTCCCACACTGCATTGGGCATGGTAGAGGGAGAAAGTAGCAAAATTATTCCCTTAGTGGCGTTACCAAAACTAGGGGTATCCCGTATACAACCCCGTAACCGAGAACAAAGGTTTGCGCTTAATCTTCTGTTACAAGACTCAATCAAATTAGTTACCTTAGTGGGTAAAGCAGGAACAGGAAAAACCCTACTGGCGATCGCCGCAGGACTGCAAAAAGTTGCTGATGAAAAACTTTATACTCGTCTTTTGATCTCTCGTCCAGTTGTGCCAATGGGTAAAGATATTGGGTTTCTTCCTGGAGATATTAATGAAAAGCTAACTCCTTGGATGCAGCCTTTATATGACAATTTCGACTTAATCTTTGGCACTCAGGATACTAATGAAAAGCCTGGACATTGGCGTAGAGGACACGAAGAATTAATTGAGATGGGACTGCTGCAAATTGAACCCCTTACCTATATTCGGGGTCGTACTATTCCCCAGCAGTTTTTAATTATTGACGAGGCACAAAACCTTACTCCCCATGAGGTAAAGACAATTATCACTCGTGCTGGGGAAGGAACTAAAGTTGTCTTAACTGGCGATCCCGATCAAATTGATAATCCTTATATCGATGCTGCCAGCAATGGACTTACGTATGTTGTCGAAAGATTTAAGCATGAACCCCTCGCAGGTCATATTACCCTATCTAAAGGAGAACGTTCTGGATTAGCAGAAAGAGCCACAGCGTTACTTTAGGATACAGCACCAGAAGCGATCGCCTCTTGTTACCGTTTAATAAATGGGTTCAAAGCCCCGTCATTAATGACGATTGGGGGAAGCAGCTTCGCTGCGGGTAAAAGGGAAATGGGTAAAGGATAGAGTTATTTAACTACGTAGTCAATAGACCTCTTGCAAAAGTAGCGATCGCCAACTATTTGGCTATTAAAGAAAGTTCGTAATTATAAATTGCAGCAATCAAATTAAAACGCAGACTAAATCTTCTTTTTCGATTGCGA
>JBHJNW010000045.1:0-51068 GCA_050330395.1 Pleurocapsa sp. | reverse complement strand
ACACCCCTGACGGCACTGGTAGAAGTCCAAGAGCCAGGTTTTTGCACTCCTCGCATTACCATACACATATGGGTTGCTTCTACTACTACCGCCACACCTTTTGGTTGTAATAATCCTTGCAGTGCGTCGGCGATTTGGGCGGTTAATCTTTCCTGTACCTGTAAACGTCGTCCGTACATCTCACAAATACGGGCAATCTTCGATAGTCCAATTACTTTCCCGTTAGGAATATAAGCCACGTGAGCGCGACCAAGAATGGGTAAGATATGATGTTCACAGGAACTAAACAGGTCAACATCTCTAACTAAGACCATTTCATCGGCAGTTTCGTGAAATACTGCCCCGTTAAGGAGTTCATCTAAGGATTGATGATAACCAGAAGTGAGGAACTTTAAAGCTTTGACTACTCTTTTAGGAGTATCTCTTAATCCTTCGCGGTCTGGGTCTTCTCCTAGTCCTAACAGTAAAGTTCTTACTGCTTGGCGCATCTCTTCTTCGGAGACAGGAGGCTGTTGTGTAGTAGTTAGTTTGGGTAATTGATGATTAATGTTGTCGATTTGATTGGGTTCGGACTTAGCTAAGGTCATGAATGGGAAATAGGTTAAATTAAACGGTAACAGAAGTAGCCAAACAGTCATTTAGCTGTTGGCGTAGTTTATCGATATCTAGATGACGACCGATAAAGACTAACTGGTTAGCAGGAGGAGTAGACCAAGTATCGGATTTGAGATCGCTGCGTTGTCCGCATAGTTGAAAGACGTGACGTAATTCACTGCCTGCAAACCAAATAATTCCTTTTGCCCGAAATACTTCAATTGGAAGTTGATCGGTTAAAAACTTTTGAAATTGATAAACATCAAAGGGTTTGTCGCTTTGAAATGACATGGAAACGAAACCATCGGCTTCTAAGTGAGGAGAATGATGGTGATGGTGATCATGGTGTTCGTGGTGTTGTTTTTCCTCAACGTAACTATCTATTGGAGTTAAACCCACATCTAAAATTAATGGTAAAGGAACTTGAGCATAGTTCGTATGAATTATTCTGGGACTCTTTTTGATAGAGGCAATATAGCTTTCTAATGCCGTTAATTTTCCCTCGTCAACTAAATCGGTTTTATTCAACAACAGAATATCTGCAAAGGTAATCTGTTTCCAAGCTGCTTCGCTATCAAAATGTTCTGGAGTAAAGGTTTCTGCGTCAACTACGGTAATAACTGAGTCGAGGCGAGTAAAATCGCGAAAATCCGAACCAACAAAAGTTAAAATTATTGGTAGAGGGTCGGCTACACCAGTTGTTTCAATAATCAGACGGTCTACTTTTCCCTCTTTGGTGAGTATTTTTTCTACTGCTTTGACTAACCCTTCATTGATTGTGCAACAAATACAGCCATTGCTCAACTCCACCATGTCATCATCATAGGAAATCAAAAGTTGAGAATCGATATTGATGTCGCCAAACTCATTAACTAACACTGCGACTTTTAAGTTTTGGTCATTTTGCAGAATTTGATTGAGTAGGGTGGTTTTACCGCTACCCAGAAAGCCTGTGATGATGGTGACTGGTAATTCTGGTTGTGAAGTCTCTAGCATGGTGAAGAGAAGCAGTATGGTTTATATAAACTTATTATAATGATAATCATTATCAAGGTAAAAAGCAATGAGATTATAAATCTGATAATTCAATGACGATCGCTTTTTTTCAGCATTCTAAATCAAATAGAGCGATCGCATTACTCAAATTCAATTTCTTTGGTATCGCCAAAAGATGAGACAAAATTAAGTTCTGGACAAGTAGCAGAATAGGGTTGCGCTTCCTCATCCCATTCAATAACTGCTCTAATAATCATTTATCCTTTTATTTAAAGATATTTTATATTCAGTAAAGGCAGGAATAGGTTGGCGTGCTGTAGGAATAATGAAAGATTCTGAAACAATCGTTTGGTTTTGGATTGTTTCGCACAGTAATTATGACAAACTACTCAAAAATTTATAGAGTAGTCATTTAGGAGCGATCGCATTTCTTTTGAAGATCTTAAATCAAATAGAGCGATCGCAAAAGAAAAGTGATCATCTCCTTTTTTATCTTGATCAAAGATGTTTGATTAATTAATTACTCTAAATGTCAAATTAATTCTTTCTTTTAATACTTTAGAAGTTTTTGGTACTTGATGTTTCCAAAAATGTTGTGTTGAACCTTTCATAATTAACAGACTACCGTGATTCAAAGAAATTTCAACTGTATCTAAATCTTTATTTAATTTATGTCTTAACTGAAAACGCCTTGTTACACCAAAACTCACTGAAGCTATAGTAGGATTATTTCCTAATTCTGGCTCATCATCACTATGCCATGAAACATAATCTTTTCCATTACGATATAAATTTGCTAAGACGCTATTGAAATTTAATTCAATAACTTTTTCAATTCTTTCTTTGATCAAAAGTAATGCTGGTATCCAAGGCTCAGAATTCATGATGATACCAGAATATTTATAGGATTTACCTTCATCTCCATACCAAGCAGTCAATCTAGGTAGATCAACTTCCTTGCCAAACATTTTTATTTTATCTTGTCGCCAATTTATGTTACTTATTAACTCATTGAATAGTTGCTTGCTTTCTAACTCTTCAAAAAAATTTGGATAAATAATTACTTCTCCATCGGGTATAGATTCACCTGATGGCAAAATTATAGTTTCAGGATGTTTTTGATTATCAATTTGCTTTGTACCAAATAAGTCAAGACTAAATTGTTTTACCATATCATCCTGTGTAACAAACAATAGATTTAAAATCTAGATTATTATATAGAATTTGCTTGAAAAATTCTATGATATCTATATATTGGATACTGGTCACTGAAATGATTATTTCTCATTATCCAAATTTTTTTGCTTGTAATATTTTTGTCATTTATAGATATATCTAACATTTTAAATAGGTTTGATAATTTATTATAAAAATCATCAATTCTTCTTTTACTTTGACCTTCTTGATCTTTAGGATTGACACAAATAAAATAATTATATTCTTTTTGAGTTTTTTTAAGCATCAATGCCAAATTGTCTAAGTTTATTTCCTGTAGGTCAAGGATATTAGAAAAGACATGAAGCTTTTGAATTTCAGATTCAGAATTAAGATCATATTCTTCCAACTCTTGAAGAGTTTTATGGATTTGTTTGATATTTATTTTATTTAATTCCTCATCAGATAGTGCCTCTTGAATATACTTAATTCCTCTTTGAAGTCCAATCTTAGAAGGTTCAATCAATGTAAGTTTTTTAAAAGGTAACTTTATTGCTTTAGCTCGACAGTAACTTATTAAAGAACAAGTATCAGTCGCCGCCCCACAGCCATAACTAAAAATTTCTAGTTGGCGATCGCAAAATCTTGACATATCTAAAGCGTGGAAAGCTTCTACTAACTTATAGTAATGATGTGCGCCATAAAAAGCGATATAAGTATCTACTTCATCATCAGATTCTAGAATTTTTCTACCATTATTAATTGAATCTAGAGCATAGCCCATATTTTTAGGATTTTGAAGATATCTTTCCAAACAAGACTCATAAATATCTTTAATATAATCAAAACTAGGTTTAATGGGACTAATTTTCAAAAGCTGACTAACCATATTTATTTCCTTTTTGACATTTGCTAGTTTCAATCCAATATGTTTTATAGAAAATAAAGTAGTTGTGATCACACTACTAGTTAGTTTAGGTTAAAGCTGTAGGGTGAGCAACTGCCCACCTTTTCCATATAAAACCTAGCCAATCAATTCCATTGCCCGTTTAACAAAATTCTCGGCCGTAATGCCGTTAAACTCCATAATTTGACCAGCACTAGCCGTAGTTTCTCCTCGTTTCCAGGCAAAAACATCACGCTTACTATTACTTCGCAACATCACAGGTTCTAACATCGCACTCGAACCACCTGTCACGCCTAGTAAAGCATCACCATCAAACATAGCGGAAAACTCAGCATCACTGAGAAATTCGCCATCCTGCTGACTGCAACTATCCCAAGCTACGTCTGTAGGACGGTATAAACGGCGGGGATTGATTACTGAAACAATCTTTGAACCAATACCCTGAAAATTTAACTGTTCGGCAGCTGCAAATACAGGTATTAAAGTCATATCGCCGATGACAGCAAAGACTACTGTTTTATCCCCTGGGGTTTCTTGTAAAACTATGCTGCCTTTGGCTAATCCTGCGCGGGTTTGTTCTAAAGTAGTACGAATTTCTAGGGGGGATTTACTAGCGGTGATGGTAATACCTTTGTTTTTTGTACCCAATGCCCATTCATAACAAACCTGAATACTGTTGGCATCGCAGGGAAAAAGAGCAAAAATATTGCCGTTACGCATCATGCCTGCAAAGTAATTCTCGATTTCAGGGCGTTGGTGTGTCCAGCCATTGCGGCCTTGTTCTAATGCCCCGGCGGTAAATAGAGTAATCGTAGAAGGGGTAGATCGGCGTAATTCTGCCATTGCTTGAGTAACCGTTTGCCAGATAGGTAAACCATTAATCGCAAAAGATTCATAAGAACACCAGAGAGTTCTCGCCCCAAATAAAGCCTGGGCTGCTGCTAACCCTGCGCAAGCATCTTCGCTTAAGGGTTCATATACCTGCCCATTAGGCTGTTGGGAATAAGTTTCGTCTAGGGTAGGATGAATGATTTTTAAGGCAGCGTTGATGTTTTTGATGCCTGAAGCTGCGTTTCCGTCAGCATTTGCCACGATAAAGTCTTTATCTTGTTGTCCGACATAAGCTGCGATCGCACCCATGGCAGTAGTTGCTACTTGTTTCTCACCCCCGACTGCATATTCTGCTAAAGGAATTTCACCCAAATCGGGAATAAAATACTCTTTTTCGGTAATGGCTGTCTCTACTGCCGCGCCACCATTGGAACGAACATAGTTATTGCGTACTAATTGCCAAGCTTCGGGAGTTAAAGCTCTTTCTTTTAAAGCAGCAACAATATAATCTTTGTCTACGCTGTCTCCTGGATAGAGATTATGAGACTGTGCGCCACTTTTATGTACACCTGAACCTTTAAGCTGTTTGACGATTAGTACCGTTAGTTTACCGCCCAGTGCCGATTTTGCCGCCTTGTCCGTTGCCTCTAATACTGCCTGGGTAAAGGTCATTCTACCCTCAAAAGAGAACTTAGTACTGTTTACATAGTCTCCTGGCTGATTTGTATCATCGTAATCTTTGGCATTAACTAAAATTACTTCGGCAAAACCGTTACCTTGCCAGTAAGCAATCATTTCCTCGTTGGTTTTAGTGGAAACCATGCTGTGATGTTCCTGGGAAAAGCCATTCCAAACTAAAATCGGCAGAAAGTTAGTTACTTGCGGAAACGCCGTATTAAAATGCCCAAAGCTACTCATGATGTATGGTTCACCTAAACCACCATCACCGATAGTTACAGGAAATAATACTCCAGGATGTAGTTTGGCCCCTGCCATAGCAAAGTGTTGCCCTTGTCCTAATGGTCCTGCGGGGCTAAGTAAGCCTGGGATTTGTCCTGAAAGGTGTCCCAACAAACCGTGCATTTCTCGAAAGCGATCGCGCAGATCTTGAACATTGTTAATTCCCATTGCTTCTAGGGAAGTATCTAAAAAGACATTGCTATAAAAACCTGGGGCATGGTGTCCAACTTCGGTAATGAGATTTTTATACCCCAGCATTACCAAGGCAGCGATGGTATCGGCAATACTGGCAAATCCCCCTGGATGCCCAGATTGCTTACTAGCGGTAATTTGAAGCGTCAGGTAACGTAAGGCATCGGCAGCCAACATAGTTTGATAAACTGCTGCTTTATCTGAGGGAGAAGCGATCGCTGTTTGCCCTGATTTGATAGCTGATTCCTGTCCATACTGCTCAAAACCAGGTAAGCTTGTTTGGAAATACTGAATACCTTCACAAAAAGCGGGAACATTAGTGGCGACAGTCATAAAAATCTATCCTTCTACGATCAAATTGCAAGTGTTAAGTAAATCTTACAGTTTTGCGGGATAGAGCAACGACCCGATCTTTCTATGGGTTGTATTGATAACTATTTATAGCGCTACGCGCAAGTCAGGAGTCAGTCCTAAAGGATTTCCTAAAGGATACCGCTTCGCATAAGCTTCGCGTCAAGTCAGGAGTTTACAGGTAGCTGATTTCAAGTTGGCAGAATGTCCTAACTTTAATGCGTAGTGCTATATCTTTATTTACTTAATTTGAATTAAGATATATTCTGCATTCATTCTCGCTAACATCTTCAATCTCAATAATTTTGGCAGTAATTTGAGTTCCATCTTCGAGACTAATTACCCAATCATCTCCAGGGATTAAGATCGGGCATTGTCCTTCTACTTCTTCCCAGGTTAGATAAGATCCATTCAAAAAATAATCGAAAATACAGAAACGTCTATTCCTTTGTGTGATTTTAGTAGTCATAATTTTTTCTCCTATGTGTGTGCGAGTCCAAGCCCAAAGCTGCTGAAAAACTATTGATTATTGGTCAGATATAGGAAGTGTTTTCAGGATCAAGTTCTGAGTCTATATCGGATGATAATCCAGTCTCTTTGAGATTTTGTAACTCAGATTCCGCTACTTTTTCTGGTTCTTGACTAGCTACTTTGGGATACTTGTGCTTTAGCTGCTTAGTAGCACCAGACAACTTTTCTCTAGTACAGCTCGGCGTAAATAAACCAAGTATTAAATAGCCAAAACTTTACCCTTATATGTCCACTTAAAAGGTTTAGCCATTGTTTGATTAAAGTAGTCGATAAATTCGAGAATTCGAGTTTTGAGGTCATCCTGACTTTTGAAGCTAGCACGCTTAAGTAACTTGCGAACTAAAATACTGAACCAAATTTCTATTTGGTTGAGCCAAGAAGAATGTTTGGGTGTGTAATGGAAAACGATTCTATGTGTTGGGTCTTTCAAAAAAGCAGTACGAGATTTCATAGATTTGAGTATGCCAGTTTTTCCCTTAATACCCAGGTCAATATTCAAACCTTCTTGTTCTGCAACCAAACGAACCAGTGACTCAGACTGGTGAATATTAAGACAATCCATGATTAGATGCCATTTTTGGGCATTGGGGTCACTTTCAAGAATTCGACGAATATTTAGAACAAAATCTTCTTCGGTTCGAGAATTTCCGCAAGTAGCCCCGACAATCTTACCAGTAGCGACATCAAAATTTGCAATTAAACTCTGTGTACCGTGACGAACGTACTCAAACTCCCGTCTTTCAACTTTACCTGGTCGCATCGGTAAGTCTTTTTCTAAACGCTCTGTAGCTTGAATACCCGTCATTTCATCAATTGAGATTGTGCGTTCTCCGTTTTGAGCACATTCGAGCGCACTGATATATAAGTTAGTAATATCTTCCACTTTTGCCTCAAACTCTTCATCAACAGGGGGGGGTTAACCAGTAGCGATTCTGGTGGGGTTTAAGCTCTGCTTCCTCTAATAATCTTCCAACATGGCGGACGGATATGCTTTCAATAATTCCTTGCTTCATAATTTCGTCCGCTAGTTCTCTTGGTGTCCAATGACTTATGGGTCGTCCGTAGTCTTCGGGTGGCGAACATGCAAGGGCAAATAATTCGATTACTTGCTCCATACTAAATTTTACTGGTGCTCCAGTACGCTCAGAGTCTTGTAATCTCTGAAAAATAGACAATTCTCGCTCGTTAGTTGACCACCATCTGTTTCGCCAAGTTCGAGCCATATCCAGACTTATATCTAGTGTTCGAGCAATTTCGCCATGATTTTTTCCCTCCGACCCTAGGAGAATGATTTTTGCTCGCAGTACTATTTGTTGTGGTGTATTGTGTCGGTTAACCAACTGTTGGAGTTCTAAGCGCTCACAATCGCTTAATTTTAATTCTTTTGGAGCTAATCGTGCCACATCCTGATTCCCTACTTGTCAGCAAAAACTATTTTTAATCTAATTACTTATTCTCCCACAACAATAGTCGGTTAACTTACGCCGAGCTGTACTAGAAACTTTTCTTCAAGATTATCAACAGGGTAAACAAGAAGATAGATATCAAGCTCAAGAATTACCTAATTTAGATTTTGCCGATCAAAGCTACGATTTAGCATTGTGTTCCCATTTTTTGTTTTTATATTCCGAACAATGCGATCGCAATTTTCATATTGCTGCTATTCAAGAAATGCTAAGAGTCAGTCAAGAAGTCAAAATATTCCCTTTGTTAACTCTCATGCAGGAAACTTCTCCTTACCTAGATTTTGTAATGGATAAATTTAGTAACTTGGGATATTCCGTAGCGATAGGAAAAGTCCCCTATGAACTTCAACCAGGCGCTAATGAAATGTTGGTAATAAAACAGAATATAAATTAAACTTTGTGAACTATTGATGATTAGAAATTTAATCTAAAGATGTTTAAATAATTAGTTATAATTACAATTTTTTCAAGACTATATCAATATATCAAGACAGAATTTAATCAAATCTGATTAATAATTGACGGTTGACAAAGAACGGGAAAGTTAACGGAATTAGCAATAAAACAAAATTCATGGGCTTTGTAATGCAATTGTTTTGCCTGTTCTAGATTACTTTTAGCAGTAATAATAATCTCTGGCTGGAGTATAACCTCAATAAATCTTCCACTACCCTCCTTTGTTTCAGCCATTTTACCTATAGCTTTATCTTTATAATCAACTACAATTACCCTCGCCTCAGCACATAAATGCAAATACCACAGCAGATGACAGCTAGAGAGAGAAGCTACCAATAATTCTTCGGGATTGTATTTAGTTTTGTCGCCACGAAAAGCGGGATCTGATGAACCTAAAATCATCGGTTTTCCCTGAACTCCAATTTGATAAGCACGTTCATAAACTTGATAATTTTTAGTGCCTTGACCATTATTTCCAGTCCATTGTAAAGATGTTTGATATAAATGTTCTTTCAATATAATTTTCCTTTATTTAATATTGGAATCTCAATTTAATTACTAAATACTTGGTTAAAATACTTATATATTTTGATTTAAAGGAATATTTTTAAAATGTTACATCATAAAAATGATATTGAGCGAGAATATGATTCTTGGTTGCTAGAGCAAGTTGAAATATTGCGTCAACGAGATTTTGAAAATTTAGATGTAAACAACCTAATTGAGGAGTTAGAGGCTTTGGTAAGGGGTGAAAAATCATCAATAGAGCAGTTTGCTTATCTAATCATGCTTCATCTTTTGTTGGTTGATTATTGGCACGAACAAGCTAAATGGACTCGCGATCGCTGGGAGGCAGAAATCACAGGATTTCGTTTACAGCTAAATAATAAATTAACAACTAATCTATACAATCATCTTAGCGATCGCCTTGATTTTCTGTATGATAAAGCACGTCAAGCTGCAATCAAAAAAACTCAAAGTAGCATTCAAGGTGATCGCTTTCCTATAAATAGAAAATATAGTTTAGAAGATATTTTAAATGATTAAATATTTTCTGCCTAATCTATTATTAACGAAAATCGATTCTTAATCTTAAAAAACTACAATTGCTCTTTTACCCAACTACGGAAAGCCCTCATGCCTTATTAATTGATTTTTAAAAGTGGTAGAACCCAGAGGACAAAATTCAATATCTAATTCTTCTAGCAGAATTTCGACAAAATTACTGACATAAACTTTATTGACTTCGTGTTCTGGTAAAGGGGTCATAATTTCCAGTTTTCCTTGGTCATAAGCTATTCTAGAACCGCGACTTTCGCCTAAATCCGTCAAAATAGCTTCAAACGCATCCCAACTAATCTCATGCAGAATTACTGTTTGTCCTGGTGGAACTATAATTTGCTTTACTTCCAATAGCATAGTTTTGCTAAGCGCGATCGCCACTATTAATTTAATTACCCAAGATCGTAATCGAAGAAGATTATGCATCGCTATTACTGACTTACTGTTTTCGTAAAGCTTTGTTGCTTTGTCCTCATAAAAAGGGACTAATAGGCAACTCCTTTTTTATTCTGGTAACGAGGCATACTGTATATAGCAATAATTATATGTTCGCGCCCTTTAAAGAATATTTAGAAGAAGAACTTTTTAACCACTTCGATTTGCGCAGTCGTTCTATTCCCGTAGGATTAGAGTCAAACGTTAGCGCAAGAGGCAAGAATCCTGCCACTATTCAAAGTTGGTGCTATCAATCAGAGCAACTGAGAAAGATCCGCTATTCCTACATCGATGCAGGAGAAACTGCTCAAGTATTTAACAGCGTCATTTATCCTGCTCATCATTACGATATTCCTCTATTGGGGGTAGATTTTCTTTCCTTTGGCAAGAAGAAAATCTTAGTGGTAATGGACTTTCAACCATTGTTTCGCGATCGCGCTTATACAGATAAATATATTGAACCGATGCGGCAAATTCGCGATAAGTACAATGAACTGGCACAAAATTTAGAAATGAAGTTCTATGACGCTAATCAGTACTTCTCTAAATATTTACTGTTTGCCAAACTTGATTCGGAAACAGTAGTTAATCGTCTGTTTCCTGCTTTCCAAGAATATCTTGATTTATATTGGCAGACGCTGTCAGATGCTCAACCTTTAACTAACCCAGAGGATATTCAGCGTATCGTTGCAGCCCAAAAAGAATACGATCAGTATAGTGCCGAAAGAGATCCTGCTCATGGCTTGTTTAGCAGCTATTTTGGTTCAGAGTGGTCAGAAAAATTCTTGTATGAATTCCTATTTGAAGATGCTTCTCCCTTAACAGTATCATCTGCTAGAAAATAGTTACCGATCAATCTAAACATTGAACTCACGTTAATCAAAAGCGAAAAGCGAAAAGCCAAGAGCGAAAAGCTTTAAACAATATGACCTTATATCAACCTTTTATCGATCAGGCGATCGCAACTTTACAATCTAGATTGGACTTGCAGCCTTATTCCATTCCTGATGGCTTTGAACACAAACAAGGAGTGATGGGCAAGGGCAAAAAGCAAGAATCTGTAATCACAACTAGTCATGGCTATAAATCTGACAAATTGAGGCAAATTAGAGCAGCTCATGTTCAGGGAGGAAGCTCGCTTCAGGTACTAAATTTCGTAATTTTTCCCAAGCTTAACTACGAGCTACCATTTTTTGGTGCAGATTTGGTAACTTTGCCTGGAGGACATTTAATTGCGATCGATATGCAGCCTTTATTTAGCCAAAATGAAGCTTATCAGGCTAAATATAGTGAGCCGATTATGCCCATGTTCCATAAATACCAGCAAGATTTACCTTGGGGTGGAGATTTTCCCCAAGAAGCTCGACAATACTTTTCTCCTGCTTTTTTGTGGACTCGTCCTTCAGAAACCGAAGTAGTTGAAAATAAGGTTTTTGCAGCATTCTGCGATTATTTAGATGCTTACATCAACTTTGTCGAACAAGCTGAAGAAGTTACAGATCAACAGCAGTTATCAGCGATTCTTCAAGCCCAAAAAAGCTATACCAACTATCGAGCTGAAAAAGATCCCGCTCGCGGCATGTTAACTCGTCTCTATGGCTCAGAATGGACAGAGAAATATATTCATGGTTTCCTGTTTGACAAGCAATACATAACTAGTAACAGATGACTAAAATATGAATGATGAATCATTAACCGTTAAGCAGCCAGAAGAATTGTTACAGATAGGAACAATTACCTCACCTCAAGGTTTAAAAGGAGAGTTGCGAGTATATTCCGATTCTGATTTCCCCGAACGATTTACTCAGGCTGGTACTCGTTGGCTACAGCATCCCGATACATCTGATCTTAAACAAGTGCAGTTGCAGGGTGGCAGATATGTAACTGGCAAAAACTTATATGTCATTAAGCTACAAGGAGTTGAAGATCGTGAACAAGCAGAAAAATTACGCAATTATCAATTATTAGTAGACAAGCGCGATCGCCCTAAACTAAAAGCAGATGAATATCATGTTTCAGATTTGGTCGGATTAGAAGTCTATCATCAACAAACACAAGAAAACATCGGCGTAGTCATAGATCTCTACTCAGCAGGAAATGATTTATTAGAAATTGAGTTACACAAACAACCTGAAACACAGGCAAAATCTGAACGAGATCTTTCACAGATTAGCCGACGTAGTAAACGTAAAAAATACAGACCAAAACCGAATCAACCCCTAACCATATTTATTCCCTTTGTTAAAGAGATAGTTTCAGTAGTGGATATTTCTAACCAACGCCTAGAAATATCTCCTCCCGACGGGTTAATTAATATTCACGAAACTCAATGATCTTAAAACATAAAATATTAATTAATTTAGCCTAAGTCGATATTACAGCTCAATATCTAGATGAAGAATATAAGAACCTAGATAAACTTTGGCTGACCATAGTTCATATTCAATGCGGACATTTCTTAAAAAAGGATCGTTGTCTACTTTTAAGTAGCGGGTAAAATTGCGTAAACGTAGTGATTGACTAGGTTGATCAGGACTAGTATTCAGACAATATCTGCTGACTCCATATACTCCCCTCTCCCAAAAATGCCGATAACTTAACTTGCCGTTACTCTGCATGGTCATCATTACTCGGTAAGGAGAGATCTCTAACCAAAATAATCCTTGCTCAAATTTATTCCGCTCAACCGTGGGTACAATAGAGCGAGGTAGATTTTGCTGATTAAGTAGTAAATGAAATCTTTCTCGATCCTTCTGATACAAAGAAGCTTTAGCCTCAATCACGCTCCAGACAGGTAAGTCAGTAGAAATGAATGAAAGATATACGGTTTGATAACGATTAACTAGCATGGGGAGAAAGTATTTTAGCCGTTGCTCACTTTATTCCCAGCATATCCTTTAGATTAACCAAATTGCTAGAGCTAGAATTACTTTGTTAAGATGCTTGCCAATTGCTTGAACATTCGCTATTATTGTTAATGGCTGTCAAAGCATTCCTCAGTAGCTCAGTGGCAGAGCGGTCGACTGTTAATCGATTGGTCGTAGGTTCAAATCCTACCTGGGGAGTTTAATAATTTATTAGCCTAGATAATTACATAAAGGCATCTAAAGCAATTATTTGTAGTTTGAATATTTGTCCTACGACCAATCATACTAAATCCTGTTTGGATAGAACACTTTCAGGTTAGGCAAGCACCACGCATGGTATAACATCAGAAGTCAGCCCTAAAGGGTACACTCAATGCGATAAGTGCAAGCCGCTTCGCACTTGTCCTTAAGCTAATGAGGATCAAGTCAGAACACTTATAGCTACTTTAAGTAAAGAGTACTTTATCAATCGGATTTAGTATCAGTAAAGATTTATTTTGGAGTCAGCTAAATTATGACAGAGTAAATCAGGAACTTTTACGCCCTAATTGGAGTGATCGCATAGCATCTGAATTAACATCAGACCCTCTGTTATTAGCCTCTGGTGGTAAAATAGCGACTTCAGGGTAATTTACAGTCGTTTTAATAGCGATCGCCTGTTGAAGCAAAAGGAAATATTCGTAAATATCGACTGAATCCTTTAAATATCTTCAGTTGGGATTAATAAGTGACCTTAAAAGGAAGAGTTTACCAGCGATCGCCAACGTGAGCATAAATAGAAGTAGTTCTGGGATCGGCATGACCCAACAAATCCTGTACCTGACGTAAAGTTGAGATTCAATCTCACCTAACAACAATTCTAATTCATCTAGCTCTAAATAAGAGATGTTACTTGCGGGATCGACTCTTTCGGTGGGGGCTTTAACACTATTAGCAGGATTTGTCGCGATTAATCCTTTGGCGATCGCCGCTTTATAGAAAGTGTTAGCAATAAATAAGATTCTATTTAGGCATTTCTTGAGCAATTCTTTTAAGAACATCTTCTTTTTTATGAAAACTTGCATTATCTAAAATGATGATAATTTTTGTTCCTTTATCTGCAAATTCTTCTGAAGCATTACCTTCAGATATCCACTTATGATAATTACCTGACATTCTTTCATCTTTGAGACTATCCAAGTTTTCTGGATCGCCATGAACACACCAATCGGCTATTTTTCTTAACGAACATCCCAAAAACTTAGCAATTTCTGCCTGTGTTTTTCCATCATTGAGTAATAATAAAATTAAAATTCTTTCTCTAATTTCTGGATGCTCGTGTTCTTTTAAGGTTTTTTGTAGCTTTTGCAGTTGTTCAATATTGAGAAATCCTTTGGCTGGCATTATCTTCTTGTTAATTCTATTTTCTTTTTTTATAATATGCGTTTTAGATGCATAACAGCTTATAAGCAGTTTTCATTTTTTTAAGTTGAAGCGTAGCTTTGAGATAATATAGTAGAGGATGGTGCTACTTTGTAGACAAGTCTATTTTTGTGGCTAAAGAGCGAGCTTGGAGAAGTTCATCAAAGGTATTTACTTCTAAGAGGGCTTTTTTGATCGGACAAACCTGAATGGCAAATCCATGTTCGATCGCTCGTAGTTGCTCTAACCCTTCGGCTAATTCGATTGGTGTCGGTTCTAAACTGGCATAGGTACTCAAAAAGTCCTGGCGGAAAGCATAAAGTCCTAAATGATGGAAGACGGGAACGTAAGGGGCTGTCCCCCGAATTCGATTCGAGGGCTTGTACGCCCCGTCAACTGGATTGCGAAAGTAAGGGATCGAAGCACGAGAAAAATAAATGGCGCGATTATAGCGATCGCATAATACTTTAACCGTATTGGGGTCTTGATAACCAGCATCCAGATTTAAAGGACAGGCAACGGTAGTCATATCAGGTGATTCACCTCTGAGATAAGGACTGACTAGCTGGGAAAGTATTTCGGGCGTAACAAAGGGTTGATCTCCCTGAACGTTGGCAACTGCTGTCATTTCTGGATAACGCTCGGCTACTTCTGCTACGCGATCAGTACCTGTAGTGTGGTTAGATCGAGTCATTTCCACCTCGCCGCCAAATTGTCGCACACAGTCGGCTACGATCTGATTGTCAGTTGCCACAACCACGTGTTCAAAATCCGCACAACTTTTGGCGGCTTCGTAAACCCACTGAATCATGGGGCGATCGCCAATTTTGGACATTACTTTGCCAGGAAGACGTTGTGAGCCATATCTGGCAGGAATAACAGCTAAGATTTTCATTGCAGACCACTCCCGACAATATCGTGAAGCCGAATTAAACCCAGGCAGCATTCATGATCATCTACAACTGGCAAAACATCAATTTGAGAAGTTCGCTCCTCCATCAGCTTGAGGGCATCATAAGCTAAAACATCTGGGGTGACAACTACGGGGGTATGGGTCATCAGTTGTTTTGCCGACAAAGTTTCTAGCTCAGTTGGTTTAATTTTGCCAATCCAGCGGCGCAAATCGCCATCGGTAATTAAGCCAAGAAGAGTTCCAGACTGATCGACAATATTTACCGCTCCTAAACCACCACAGCTAATCGCACTTGCCACTTCAATCCAAACAGCTTCGGCAAAGAGAGTCGGATTGCGATCGCCACAATGCATTAAATCTCCTACCTTAATTGTCAAACGCTTGCCTAAGCGTCCTGCGGGATGGTTAATCGCAAAGGATTCTGCTGTAATACCGCGCATCTGCATTACTGTCATAGCCAAAGCATCGCCAATGGCTAAAGCAACTGTCGTGCTGGTAGTAGGTGCTAGATTTAAAGGGCAGGCTTCACGGTCAACGGTTGCGTTGAGAATAACGTCCGCTCGTTGGGCTAAAGTAGAATTCAGATTACCCACAATGGCAATAATTGGTACGCGCCGATGTTTGAGAGCGGGAATCAAAGCGGCTAATTCTTCGGTTTCGCCACTATTGCTGAGAATTATTGCTACGTCATTACTAGTGACAATTCCTATATCTCCATGTAAAGCATCGCAAGGATGCAAAGAGACGGCTAAAGTACCAATACTGTTTAAGGTAGCAGCTATTTTCTGGGCGACAATTCCTGATTTACCAACTCCCGCCAAAATTACTTTGCCCTGACAATCCAACAGTAAAGTCAGTGCTTGTTCCACTGCCTCTAACTGTATTTGTTGTGCTGCTCGCTCAATAGCGCGGGCTTCTAGTTTAAGAATACTGGCAAATTGATTGACTCGCACAAAGCCTTTGGATAAATACATTACGCTCCTCGTTGATTAAATTATTTAATTATCAAAAAATGCTCTTGATCACTTTGACCACCGAAGGTAGCAGTCACCGACTATGCTGGTTGTGGCGGGTAAAGTCTTCGTAATGATTTTTTGGCAATGCCGAGATACTTTTTAATATAGTCCAGTCTCAATAGCGAAGGCGAGTTACCTTTCATGATGTCTTGTCTAACGTAAGAACGAGCCAAACTTAAATCAATGTCTTGTGGCGTGATGTATCCTGAGGCGATCGCTTCCTCAAAGTAGGTAAACCACAGTTTTCCATAGGGATGATGGGGATGTTTCCAAGGTTGAGTCTGAAGATTGGTATAGTGAATTAACTTAGTCTGGCGATCGGCGTAATCTAAAACATTCCAGCAGGGAGAGAGTTCGCTGATTTGGTAAGGATGATGGGCAAGAAATGAGGGACTCATGCAGGCAAAGTCTTTCTGGCTATATAATCCTTGTGCAATTTCTGCGTAGTAGGTATCTAGGTCAAAATGACATTTCTCGCAATCGATTAGCATGACGCTCAAAGCCCAGAGATCCGAATCCACATGGCGATAGGCATCTTTTTTTGCCCCAAAATCACTGCCGTTCAGGGGAGTATCAAATAGTTCGCTAATATCAGTTAGACAGATAGTGTCCGAGTCTATATAGATAGCTTTGCCTTGATAATTGCATAGCTGCGGAATTAAATATCGGTAAAGACTAAATTCGGTAATGTTGTGGTATTTGAGTTTGAGAGATAACGGTGCGGGGAATGGTTCTCGATCGTTTCGTTCGATCGCGTTGTGAGTGCCGTTAAACACATAAATATCTAGCTCTCTTTGGGTATGTTTGTGCAGAGAATAAATCGCCACTTTTCGTTCTAAAAGACTTGCTTCTCCCGAACCGATAAATACTCGTACGCGTTCTTGCTTGTTCATTGATATCATGTCCGCTTCATTACTTACTACAAAATCTTGGCGATCGCTTTAATTCAAACTATTCAAACGAAAACCCGATAAAGTTTTTTGCAGCAATTTTTTGGGTAAAGATAAAGGATTATTGGTCTGCCGAAATTCAAAAATAACGTTAAATAATCGCCGGTATTTGTCCTTAGGACAGCTTAAAGGTTTTACACCGTGCCAAGCATCAGGGGTATTTTTAAACAAAAAGCTATGATTATCAGTAAACTGAGTTGGTATCGCTGTCGTAAAATCGCTAAAATCTGGATTCATCACATCTTTAAGCTTGTTTCCTAGCACCAAGGTTGAACCGCTCCAGGTTGTCTCCCAATCATCGCTGGTATTAAAATAAAAAATATGAGTGCCAATTTTTTGCTCGGCATCTGTGTGAGGAGAAACCTCTGAATTGGTAACTCCTATGTGCCAAGCATAGCGAATTTGAAAATCTGCTACCTCAAACAGGGATTTGATAAAGTTTTGATAAATTCGACTGGTTTCTAACTCATGCACAAACATTTGCCAGCTTGTAGGCAAGTCTTGATCGTTGATAATGCCCCGATCTTGATGCTCTACTTGACGATAAATAGATGTTTGGTAAGCAAGATAATAGCGATCGTGAGGTCTTTGACCATAAACTCGTTCTAGCCCTTGATGTTTTTCAAATAGTTCTAATGAGGGAAAATCTTGTAATAGCTGTTGAAAGCCTTCTAATGTTAGAAATTGCTTAAAATTATACCAGGGAAAAGGCTGATTGTAAATAAAAGACTTTGCCTCAAAAGATTTTAATAGTTCATAATTAATAAAACTGTTATTGATCATGTTTAATCATTTGATCTAGGTAATCAATGGTATTTAGTTGGGCAAGCTGACGGTTTCCCGTTGGAAAATATAATTGAACAATCCAGGTGTAATGCGTGGATGTTTAGAGTGTAATTTAAAACCTTTAGCTAATAAATAATTAGTAACTTCTTGTTCTCTCTCACCCTCAGATAGCTCGACTATAATGCTGCGTACTAAGGCATTAGCTAAAGTTTGAGACGCTCCTTTTAAAACTAGAAATTCAATTCCATCGACATCAATTTTCAGGTGATTGGGAACTGGTAGCCTAAAGTTGGCGATTAAATCATCAATTGTGTAACTTAAAACATATTGTTTCAAGACAGGATTAAAAGTTTTACCTTGTTCATCAATAGCCTCACCTAAAGTATTCTGCGCTCTGCCCACGATCAGACTGCTATAATTAAAGCTATCGAGAGTAGTTTTGTTAGACAAAGCAATTTGTAAAGGAATAATATTATCTTGGCATTGATTAAGCTGAATATTTTTACAAAGTTGACTAAAGTTCATAAATGCAGGTTCAAACGCATATACTTGAACTTGCTCGCTTAAAAATTTGGCAGCGACAAAAGAGTAAACGCCAACATTAGCACCTATGTCGTAAAAAACATCCCCCTGTTGCAAAAAGTTTTCAATCCACTGTACTGTATCAGGCTCTTTTTTACATGAATTAACTCTCACATTATATTCGGTTTTTGAATCAATATTAAGCCAAATATCGCACCGTTCATAATCCATTTTTTCAACTACATTCATTTCTGAATTTAAGTCTAATTTCCAGGCAGGTGATAATATTTTGACTGGCGATAAAAGGATATTTTTAGTCAATCTAAATCCCGCTTTTTTGGTTTCGGCTAAATCTTGGTATTGTTTTTTGGTAAGCATTTTACTTAATAAATTTTTCATTTTTAATCAAGTTTATTTAGGTATTTAATTAAGCAAGTAATGTTTGGAATAAGGTAGACCATTGAGTAACAACTCTCTGGCGGTTGTATTTAGCTAAAATATATTCTTTCCCTTGCTCGATATGCTGCTGACGGAGCTGTGAATTAAGTGCATATTGATGTAAGTTTTTTTCCCAATCAGAGAATAAAACAAACTCGCTAAACTCTTCGTAGCTAGGAATTTTGTCTGCCACAACTGGCACACCTAGAAGAAGAGATAAGACTAAACGATTGTTGGTTTTGCATCGGGTCAAATGATTGAGACTGACTGGGATAATACAGACATCGTTTTGGCTAAAGAGATAAGGGAAAGTTGTGAGCTGCCAACGATGATATTTTACGGGAATTTTGGCATCAGAAACATATTGTTTAAAATTTGTTTTTGAATTACTAATTACTGTTAACTTGAGCGGTAGCTTTTGATGTAATTTTTCTAGATAAGGTAGTACTTTTACCAAATCTATCATTCCATAGGGGGGGGTTATGGTGCCAGCATTACCATACCAAACTATCTTAAAACTATTGTGTTGGATGTTAGCGAATTTATGCCTAAGTCTGAGATATTCTTGACCTAAAAAGTTAATCTTAGGAGGTTCGAGTGCATCATCAATTACCACTGGGGTCTTGTCAGTTTTATCACCAATTATTTTTTTTAATTCTGGTGTGGATACAGAAATTACATCGACAAGATTGAGCATTGTTTGTAATTTTTCTTTTCTTTCAGCAAGAGCTAAGGGATCTTCAAGTCGATAATAAAAATGGTTATCGCATAAATCAAATATAGTTATTACGCCCTGTTTCTTAAGTATTTTTACTAGTTCTAAAGTTTTTTGATCGTATAGCTTTTGGAAAACTACTATTTGATACTTTTCTAGATTTTTATAGTTAAATATTTCGCACGACCATCCTGTTTGTCTGAGATACTTACACGGTAAAAAAGCACGATATCTAAAACTAGCTGACTTAATATCTCCTGGTGATTTCCAGGCAATCATGTGCTTATTCATTGGCTAAATACTTCATTTGCTCAAGACTCAAGTAAGTTTTTTTCGCCGCTTGTTCTGCTCTTACCGATAGTGCAACAAGAGCTAAGATTAAACTAAAGACGAACTAATTTTTTTGCCCGCTCCTTAACAGTTTTTTGCAGCTGACTTAGATAATATTTTGAGTAACTTCGCCAACTTATCTTTTCAGAAAGATCAAGATTATTTTCAATCAACTTAGGCTGATTAAGTTCTTGACAGAGATGTTCAAAATCTTCTTCAGGATTAGTTAGAGTCATAAAAGGGGTTAGACTTAAAAGATTAACGCCACGTTCTCTCAGCGCAGTTCGTACTTCGGATAAACCTTCGTAGTATTGTCTATATCGCTGATTGGGGTCAACTCCTTTCCATCTAACGTGCTGATTGTGGGCATGATGATTAGCAAGTAACGAACAGTTATCACAGCCGATTAAAATAATATTTTTAGCTCCCATATTCGCGGCTAAACATACTCCTGCATTGGATACAGAACCCCAGAAGTATAAATAATTTTCCGTCGGTGTTTTTACCCAATCGATTACTCTACCGCGATCGCATGGTAGATTAGGAGGCTGAGTATTAATCTTACCAGGCTGGAGATAGTCGAAAAAATAAAAGTTATTTTTAGCATACTCAATCAGTTCGGGAGATGTAACTCCTTTTAAAGCAACTCCAGCTTCAGTTTTAAAATAGCCTGAGATCCAAGTAATCTCTGGATGTGCTTCCTCGCTGGGCATAAATTCAGGAATATTTAGGTCAGGATGAGTAGTGATACTATACTGCACAGGCGCAACTTTCCATGCCATATTCAAGCCAATAACGATCTTTCCCTCCAGAAAAGATAAAGGAAAAAGATGATTATTTTCCATCTCTGAAATCAGTAACTCTTCGGTGAAGATCCCTTCAGCTAAACACTCACCTAATAATGAGAAAAAAAGTTTTTCCTGATTGGAGTCTGGATGCTTAAAGTATATGTGAGAAGGATAATATTCTTTGCCCTGAATAAAAGCTTTGGTTCTTCTAATCCATGGCACTGGTATCAAGCCCCATTTTTTGGGAACGCCCGATTTTCTATTTGGTCGATTAAAATCAATTGGTAATCCAGTTTTCCACGGCTGAGTCTCTCGTCTGGTATTGTGTAGTAGTTTGGTTCGATCATTGAGAGTATCCAGGTGATTCCATTCTTCTTCTAAGAGTCCAATGCTATCTTCTGGTTCCATCAACAAACGTGTCCAGGGTTGATAGTCACGCTCGAAGTTAAACATTTCTTCAATTTGTTTTTCCCATTGCCAATGAGTCAATTTGCTACAGTCAAGCAACATCACGCTCGTGCCATAAAATGGAGCTATATTATTATCTTCTGGGCAAATTTTGCGACAAAAGATGGCTTTACCTTCCATATCGCGAGTCAACAATTCGTAGATATCAGTCAAGGCAAAGATATCAGGATCGATCACAATCGCTCTTCCTTGATAATTCATTAGTTGAGGAGGAAGAAAGCGCAGAGGAGTGAAAGACTGAAGATCCCAATTATGCCAAATGGGTTTTTTTCCACCACGTAGGTGAGGTTGACCTTCGCGCTCGTACAAGCAAGGATAATCCTTAAGGTGCAGAATTTTGACCTCAAATTTGTCACGATTAGGCGACATTTTTTTGATCGCGTATTCTGCTACTTTAGCCCCCACATACTGTTGGGCGTTAGTGTGAATAAAAACAGTTGGTTTCATTGTTCTATACAGATTAATTTTTGCTCAAGTTTTGGGAGTTCCTACTGATATATAAAAATTGTCATTGTGAACTTGTCCGTCTTTTCTAGGTATTGGCAGTAAAATTTCTTTTTGGACAAATAGATAGGATGAGACTAAATCTCGAATCTCCTCAATGGTAAATTCTTTGACATGATACTGAGATACTAGTTCAGGACTAATAAATAAAGGAGTTCCCATCAAAACTAAACCCATCGGTTTGACTATATTTACCGCAGCTTGCAGTAATTCCTCTGGCTGGGGCAAATGTTCGATGACATCCATAGAGTAAATCAAATCGAATTTTTCGGTAACACCGAGGGTTTTGGCGTTTATTTTGCTAATGGGAGCTTGCATAAACTCGCAGTTGGTAATTTTTGCCTGGGAAACTTTTGATTTTGCCAAACGAATTGCTTCGTATTCCGCATCTATCCCCAAAATATATCTGCATTTATTTGCTAAAAAAGCAGCGTATGCTCCATCTCCACAGCCAATATCAAGACAGTTGTGTTCTCTTAATAAATAGGAGCTGACTATTTCTACTTTGGCTCGGTAATACTCGTCGTTGGCTAACTCTTCCCAATGATAAGCTCCCTTTTTGGTATATTTATCAAACCCAATAAAGTTATTGTCGTTAGTTTGCTTTAGTTTTCTGACTAGTTTCCTGATTTTTGGCTGAATTATGTCGAGCATGATAATTATTATTAATTACATTTATACTTTTAAACATTCATAGTTTCAACAACCACTTCCGGGTAACTACCCGACTTAACTATGCGACCTTTCTCTAGCAGGTAAACCCGATCGCAATGCTCTACGGTGGAAAGACGATGAGCAATAATAATTAGAGTTTTTGCTCCAGCTAAAGATTTAATTGCCTCACTAACTAAACGCTCTGTTTCATTGTCTAGGGCAGAAGTTGCTTCGTCGAGAACTAAAATTTCTCGTTCATGATATAGCGCGCGGGCAATTCCGATGCGTTGCCTTTGTCCGCCAGACAAACGGATTCCTCTTTCTCCTACCTCCGTTTTAATGCCTTTGGGTAATTGAGTAATGAGTTCTTCAAGTTGGGCAGCTTGGAGCGCTTTCTGGATTCTTTGTGGATCGATTAAGTGATCGGGAACACCAAAAGCAATATTTCTCTCGACCGTTTCGTCAGTCAAAAAAATGGATTGAGGGATGTAGCCAATCATATTCTGCCAAGAACGAAGATTGTTGTATATGGATTTACCATCTACTAAAATGTCTCCAGCTTTTGGCTCTAAAAGACCCAAAATTATATCTACTAGTGTTGTCTTACCCGATCCAGATTTACCAATAAAGGCGATCGATTGACCTTTTTTTATTCTTAAAGAGACATCTTTGACTGCCAGCTGAGAACTTTGCTCATAACCATAGGTAATACGGTCAAGCTCGATATAATCGTTAAAAGTCATCGTGCTAGCTGGCTCTTTTGGCAAACTGACAGAGCTACTGGTGGAAGAATTGGGTTTGAGTTGAATGAGCTTGTTGATTCCTTGTGCGTCTATTTCTTTGAGATCTAGATACAGCATATTCACGGCATAGTTGGAATTTCTTAATTGGTTGATCGAGCTAAACAGCTGGCTAGTGGCTGGAATCAAACGCATAGAAGCGATCGCAAAAACTCCCATAGTTCCAGTTAGTTCTTCCATATTTTGCTCAAAGAAAACTAGCGACAAAGATATAAACAGCATGACAAAGACAATCAAAGCTGTTTCAATTAGAATGCGAGGCAGCATCTGAGAGGTACTAAATAAACTGTCTGCTCTGGCGAATTCTCGGGCTTCTTGGGCCATTTTGGTTTTAAAGTAAGATTCGCAGCCAATAACCCGTGTCTCTTTTAATCCTCCCAAACCATGATTGAGAATGCGAATCATCTCTTGTTTAGATTCAGATTTAACTTTGCCCCATTGTTTAAACTTGTTGCCTAAAAGATTAAACAAGATAAATATTGGTAGTAAGATTCCCGCAATCATTGCTAGTAGCAATAGGTCGGTTTTGGCAAGTACTAACAATAAAAACAGCAAAACAATAAAATCAACAGTAGCCTTTAATAGCGGTAGTATACAGGCTCCCGTGAAGGTGCTAGTTTCAATCAGAATATTTTTAATTAAGGTAGCGGTATTTTTATTTAAATGAAAAGTATATGGAACTGTTAAATAAGCATTTAATAATCTAGTAATTAACAACTGATTTAGCTCGGCAGCATATTGATATATCTTGGCCCAGGATAAAAAATATAACAGTGATTTAAGACAAAATATGATCGCAATTCCAATGCCTAAAACAGCAATTACTTGGGTACCCTCCAAGTCCAGCCTTTGATAAACCCAATCGAGCAAAGAAATTTTCTGAATAAATTCTGGATTAGAAGCTATGTTCAGAAAAGGTCCGATTAGTCCAATGCCTAAAGCCTCTAATACAGATGTTAAAGCGAATACCAACAAAAGTGATAACAGCCCTTTTCTCTTGCCTTCTAGGACATACAATACTTTGGAGAAGTATCTAAGCATATTGCCGAAATTAATTGTAGTAAAGTTGCTTGTTCGTAATTAATGCTCTAAGTAGCATTTGGTATAGGGTTCATTTTTCAGATTCACCCCGTTGGCAACAATGCCAAACACCCGCTGTTGTGTATTTAGCAATAGCTTTTTCGCAGCATTGGCGCTTTCGTAATCTACTACTCCTGGACGAACTACTAGTAAAAGTCCATCGACCAGATTGCCAAGAATCACTGTATCTGCCATACCGATTAAGGGGGGAGTATCTAAGATAATGCAGTCGTATCTATCTAAGAGATTTTTAGTCAAAATTTTCATCTTTTGAGAGTTAAGTAATAATACTGAATTATCTGGTGTTAGTCCAGCGGTTAACACATCGAGATTGGGCCTTACTGGCTGTACTGCATCACTCCATTTGGTTTGATCAAGTAAAAGATTGCTGAGACCAACTGAGTTAGACAGACCTAAAATTTCGTGTTGACTCGGTCTTCTCATGTCTGCATCAATTAACAACACTTTCTTTCCTAGCTGGGCCATAGAGCTAGCAAAGTTGTTAGCTACTTGCGATTTACCTTCTTGAGGTACACAGCTAGTAATCGCGATCGCTCGCTTGTCCCAATCTGTGTTGAGAAATTTGAGATTAGCCTGTAGCATTTGATATGCTTCTCTAGTTCTGGAAGTAGCCAACGGTCGTTCTTTGACGGAAACTAAAGAATTGTTGTTTGCTCCAGATATGTCTAAGTCGTCATCGTTACTTTCTCCTAGCTGATTTAGATCGGGAATTACTCCCTGCAAGGGATAGCCAAAGATTTCTTCGGCTTCTTTACTACTTTTGATCGAGCGGTCTTGATAATCTAATAAAAAAGCAAATGCGGCACCAAGTAATGCCCCCATCAGGCTACCAACAAAGACAACTAGTCTTTTTTTCGTAGAACCAGTAGGCTGTTCTGGTGTAATAGCATTAGCAATGATCCGAACGTTCCCCACATTTTGATTTTCAGCTACTTGCGTCTCTTGTAACTGGCTCAAAAGTGTCTCATAAGTTGACTGTGTTGCTTTTACCCGACGTTCTAGTTCTCTTTGCTCTTCTTCCAATAAAGGTAAATTTTCTAAATTTTGTTGACGAGCTTGTAAATTGTTTTTAAGTGCTGCCAACTTATTAACTAACCCCGAACGCTCAATTCCGATATTAGCTAATTCGGAAATCATTGTTTGGTCAGAATTATTAGCGCTAATGCTTAAAATTTTGTTGTTTAACAAAGCTGCCTGCTGATCGCCCTGAATTTGTCTGATTTGCTGTTCTAAAAGAGTTGCAAGTTCTATCTCTCGCTCTTTTAGGCTCGTAACTTGCGGAGAATTTTCGGAAAAGCGATCGCGCTGATTGACTAAATCGACTCTGATTTTTTGCAGTTCGGAAATTAACTCTGGCATAGCCGATTGACCTAAAGAGCTAATTGCGATGGCTTCCTCCCAATTAATATTTAGCTGTCCACGTAATTGTTCAAATCGACCATCAATACTTTCGAGGTTAGTCGTCACTACCTCAATCTCACGCTCTAACGATTTAATTGTATCGATATTGCTGGTGGCTTCTTGTGATAAATTAGCAATTTTATTGGTCGTCTTAAATTGACGTAAATCTCTTTCGGCTTGGGCAACAGTTGATTCGACTTGGGGTAATTGTGCTTTGATAAATTGTCGAGCTGAAGCGGCAGCAGAGCGGTTACTCAGGGTGTCTTCTTGTACATAGAGGTCGATTACTTGGTTAACTATTGAGGCTGCTAATTCGGGGTCGGAATCTTGGTAAATAACTTGCAAAACATCTGTGCCAACAATCGGCTTGGCATCAAGATTGCTGGCTACTTCCTGGTAACTGAGAAACTCGCCCTGGCCGTTTCTTAAATTCAGTTGTTGAATGGCTTTTTCGACAATCGGTCGTGACTGCAAAATTTCGGCTTCAGTTACGACTGGATTGCTATCTTTACCAAGAACTTCCACCTTTCCTCGTTCATCTTCTAGTCCGACTAACCTAGAGGATTTATCTGTCCTAATTAAGAGTTGAGCTTCGGCTTTATAAGTAGGTTCTTTTGATAGTGCTAACAGCAAAAAAACGCTAGTTACACCAACAAAAATTGCCGTTGCTGGTAGCCAACGACGCTTTAAAACTAGCCAATATTTTTGGAAATCAATTTGTTCTTCATAGGTATTAGAAACTATTGTGGGAATCATATTGTCACCTGGGTTTTAATTTTCTTCAACAAATATTTCAGTATGCTCCTTTACTGCTGGTCACGGCATGAATGGTCTTGAGCAGTATTTGCCAGTCTAAAATTAAAGACCAATTTTGGATATAAACAAAATCTAAATTAAACATCTCTTCCGAATCAGTATGGGAACGACCACTGACTTGCCATAGACCAGTAATTCCTGGTAAAACTTCGTGACGAAACAGCTGGTAGGGAGATAGTTTGGCGACATCGCGGAGTGGTAACGGACGAGGACCAACCAAACTCATTTCCCCTCGCAAAACATTTATTAATTGTGGTAGTTCGTCTAAACTATAGCGACGAAGCAGTCTGCCAACTCTGGTAATGCGGGGATCTTCTTTGATTTTAAACAAAACTCCTCCTGCTACTTCGTTTTGGGCTTCTAACGCCGCTTGTAATTCATGGGCATTTGCTTTCATTGTGCGAAATTTCCACACTTTGAAATAGCGTCCTTTCAGACCAACACGATTTTGTTTATAAATAATCGCGCCTGGAGAATCGAGCTTAACCATCGCGGCAATGACCGATAGCGGGAGAGCAAGTAAAATCAATAAACAGGATGAAATTACTAGATCGAAAATACGTTTGCACCAAAAATCAACGCCGACAACAGTAGCCGAGCAAAATCGAATCGTAGGCATTCCTCCGAGCATTACCATTTCCGACCATTGTTCGGGCAACTTTAGATCGATCGCTAAAATTCTCCAGTCAATCCCGGCTGTTTTTAATTCCCAGGATAATAAAATCGGATTTTCGACTTTTTCCCAAGAACAGAGGAAAATTTCATCAAATTTATAATTGCTAGACTGGTTCAAAATTTTTTTCCACTGTTGGCGATCGCGACAAATAGATAAATCAACAGTGCCTTGAATTTTAAATATTTTAGTGGAGTTAATCAGTTGTTTTACCTTGGTCGTGTCTTCAACAGTCCCTAACAGCAAAACTTTATGTTTAAAACAGTCAAATTTACTTTTGATACTGATAATTACTATCTCTAACAAGATTCTCTGGCTACTGATTGCTATTAAAGTCAATCCCCAAGCCCAGATAAACACGGAACGAGATATCCACAATCCAGGCTGTAACAAGAAGATCACTAGCAAAACAGTAACCTGTGCCAAACAAATTGCCTTGAACAGATTGAAATAGCTGCGATTCCGACGCTCGGTGCCATAAATGCCCGAGGCACTCATTATACATAAGTTTATGGGAACAATCAACCACAGAAAACCAAGCTCTTCTTGATCTGGCCGCCAAACAAAATAGCTGTCAACGGGAGTACCGATTTTTTGAGCTACTATCCAAGCTAAAGCGATCGCCATAGCATCAAACAAAGCGAGCAAGATGATTTGCAGTAAAAAGAAGGCTTTCTGCCCACTAATCTTAACAACTGTTGGATTGCGAATATCCATGAACATTTCAGAAGCATTATCTAGCAACGGACTAACAAATGGCGAGCGTTTAATATGGGGTACTTTTGTTTTACTCAGAGCAGATCTCAAATAACCGTAGCATGCAGACACAGATAAATACTGCTTGCAAGCGGGAATAAACTTTTGATGGTACAATGTCTGCCAAAACATTCTCGTTTTTTTCGGCTTCCAGCTTTTTGGTGGCATTGGCTACACCGTAGTTTAATTGATAGTACGTTGTTTAGTAGAAAGTTCTTTTATTTTAGAGTCATATATTTTTGGGGATAAAAATTAATTATATATATGTATAAACTTTAATCGATAATCCAAAAACAGTTAAGACAGAGTAAACTTACGGTACTTGGCTAAATAGTAGAAAAATAGATCAGTAAATTTGGTAGCAGACATTACTTTACCGATATTTAATGAGGTGAAAATAGAATAATGTTGGATTCAACTCAAACTATAGCACACCATAATTAACTGTCTTCAATTATGCTAAATAAAATTAAATATAAGAAGCTAGTAGTTGCTAATTGCGTTGAAATCGAAATTGATCGCATTTTAATTTTTGTCGATACTATCTCCGAAGTAGAAGCTTTTCGAGAATTAAACTTTTACCATTTTGAATTTACCTACCGCAGTTTAGATCAAGGAACGATATCTAACATCTTTTTCCTAGGGAATATAGCTCTAGAGCTAATCAGAATCGAGAATTTAGCTTTAGCTACCAGATATTCGGCAAGAACCAATATGGACATTATTGCGCGTACTCGGTGGCGCAAAAATCAAGCTCTACCGTTGGGGCTGGTTTTACGTTATGTAGCTAGTCAACCACCTAAATCGAGACGTCGTTGTGGCAATACTGATGAACCAAAAATCAACCGCCTCCAGGCGCGCTCAGAAATTAATTTCTCTAGTAAAAATTTACAAGAATTAAACGAGCCAGTTTGTTATATTGTTTCTCAGTCGCTCACCTGCGAAAGTTTACTCGACAATACATCGGCGATCAAACAAAGATTGCTGGCTCTTCAATCAAAAACTAGTAAGTTGACAAGTATCCAAATTACGCTGAATACGAATAAACCCTTAACCAAAACTGCTTCTTTAATCTCTACTTTAAATTTGATCGAGATCAAGCAAGGTAATTGTTCCAAACTGAAATTAGAGTTTGACCAAGGTTGTCAGCAGCAATTATTTTTAGCTAGATTCTCAACCATACCAATGATCATCTCTTATTGATGATGATAGACGATTCACTCCTCTCGGTTAACCATCATCAAACAATCATTTGTCAAGCTCTACAGTTAATAATATCAGTAATAATGCTGAGACGCGCTACATTTTTTAGCTAAAAAAATTACAAATTAAGCAAATTTGCCCTGGTTTTTTATTGACAGCAAAATTACACTCAATTTAAATGTAATTGGTAATTTTATCGATCTTGATGGCATAAGATACACCTTAAGTTTGATCGACAAAATAATTTTTGCGGTCAGCCCAAATTATTTTTCACCATAGTGTAAACTAGATTACAGATATTTAGGTAGATCTTTAAAAGTTATATCAATTAGTTCATATAGCTATATGTAACATCATTATGAAAAATCAGTTGGAAAATCAGCAAATTTCTCACAGCTTTGATTACAATGTTTTAGAATTGGAGCAACGTTCGATTCTTAAACAACGAACAGAAGAAATTAAAGAACGTTTAAAACGCTCGGCTCAAGATATTTGGGAAATAGGTCAAAAGCTTTTTGAAGTGCGTTCTGAGATTGCCTATGGTCAGTTTGACAGTTGGTTAAAAGCCGAATTTGGCTGGAGTCGGCGCACGGCATACAATTTTGTGAAAGTTTATGAAGCTTTCCCAGAACGTGCAACAGTTGCACAAGTCAGTATCGCGGCATCTGCTCTCTATCAATTATCTTCACCATCTACTCCTCAAGCAGTGCGAGAGGAATTTATCCAAAGAGCAAAGGATGGCGAAAAGATCACTCGTCAGGAGATTCGTTTAGCTGCCAAGCAAGAAAAACCGTCTCTTGTCTTAAATGCCACTGCTACTAAATCAGCAAAAGTGACTGTTCAACAGCAAATTATTTCAATTATTCCGCAAGCTATTAATGCCGTTAATACCTTAACTGAGACAAAACAGTCAGCAGATTTTAGCGACTCGGTTGAACCTGAACTTAGTTCAGAAGGATGGTATAGTTTGGGAGATCAGCACCTTCTTTTTTATGGTGACACGGCATCCCCTCAATTTCACCAAAACATACCAGAAGCTGACTTGGCCATAGCGATCACCTCTAGTGATTGGGATCATGATTGGTTGGTTGATAAGGTGGAAAATTTGCTGGTGCTAAAAGAATCTTTTTTGCCGCAAAAATCTCTCTCTACATTGATCACATTGCTTTGCGAACCAGGAAACACGGTGCTGTTTCCTTGGCTACCAGATGAAAACATGATCGATGCGGCTCATCAGTTAGGCAGAATTGTTGTCGCAGGAGATCCTCTTCGGGAACGTTGTCAAAAGGCGATCGCACTTTCTAAATTAACGCTGAAGCTAATTTCACCACTGGCAAAACAGTGAAGTTGTTTGCCGCGTCAGTAATACTTGAGAAGGGCTATAAGCTGCTAAGCAAATCTCAGGGATTGTCAAAGACACTGCCACCTGAAATAAGTAAGTTGGCAGCAGCAGGCGGATAACTTAGTTCTCTGGTTTCAGAGAGTATTTCCTGATAAAAGCCAAAGGCTTTTTGAGCCGAGTTGCGCCAATCAAATTTAGTTTTAACAGTTTGATAGGCAACATGACCCATTTGCGCCAGTCGTTGCTTATTTTCAGTTAGCTGCTCGAAGGCCTCGGCGATCGCTTGCGGATTTCCTGGTTCGACTAAGATGCCACAGTTGTTGTTGATTTGATAAGGAATTCCGCCTACTTTAGTTGAAATCACGGGCAGTCCAGATGCCATTGCTTCTAGAATTACCAGGGGCAAGGTATCTGATAATGTGGGGTAGACAAACAAATCGGCATATTCAAATAGAGTAATCACGTCTTGAGCTGGTATCCAGTCAGTAAAGATGATTTTTTGGCGATCGCTTAATTTTTGAGCAAAGGCATCATAGTCAATACCATCCCTTTTTTGTCCGCAGACAATGAGCATAAAGGGTTTTTTAACTTGGCTGAATGCCTCTAAAAGAACATCAACACCTTTGTTTTTAGTGTGATTGCCTAAAAAGATCCCTACTGGCACATCTTTTTCGGCTAACTGCGGTAAGTTTAATTTACGGGCAATTGACTGAACTTGCTGTGGGGAACTTTTAGCGTAAAATGCTTCATCTACACCATTAGTGACAATTCGTGTTTTTTCCTTCTCAATGCCGAGGGCTTTCAGCATAGGATATTCTAAAGGAGAAAGGGCAAATATTCTTTGTGCGTGTTGAACGATATAATCCAAAGGCTTTTCAATACAGAACTTCCAAGCCAATTTCTCATGTAAATGTTTGAGGGAATAAGCTTTGCCACCAGAAGTTATTTCGCAAAAACCATGAGTGGAAATAACGTAAGGGATTTTTTGATTGACGCAGGCTTGAGCTACGCGTTTAGATTCCAAAGCTGGAATCACATTATGTAAATGAACCAGATCGTAATCGCCGTGTTTGATGAGAGCGGGAATATCGGCTTGGTAGAACAAAGTGCGAAACTTATTGGGTAATAGTCCTTTGGTAAAAGACAAAATATTAGAAGATTTTCGTGCCAATAACTTGGCTTTGCCAAAACTGCTATCTATTTCTTCAAATGCCAGGATAGCGATATCTATATCGCAATAGTCGGCTAGCGCAGCACTCAAATGCTTGGCTGCATTAGCAGCACCACTTGCACTTAAATGGGGAGGAATAATAACCGCAGCTAAAATTTTCATAGGTATTAATAGTAGGCTAAGATTTGTGGGTATTTTCGATGAGAGCGACCAAACAATACAGCAACGCCTGGCTAGAAATATGTAGCAGTCGATAAAGAATATTTTTTAACCAGATGAGCAGGCAGATCTGGATCACGAATCATTTCTAGAATGGTATCGTTAATCGTAAATTTTGGCTGCCAGCGAAATAAAGCTTCAATTTGGGAAATATCAGCAGCAAGATAGGGTCTATCTACTTTACGCAGGCGTTTGGTATCTTGTTCAATCTCAAATTCAATTCTGCCAATAGCTTTGATCTTATCCAGTAGTTCAACGACCGAATATTGCTTCATCGTTCCTAGATTGACGGTAATAACCGATTTATTTGGCACTTCTCCACGGGAAGCTACGGCCCAAAAACCTCTAGCAGCGTCGCGAACGTCAATATAATCGCGTTTAGGAGACAAATTACCTAATTTAATTGTGCGTTGCGTTGACTTTAGTTGAGCAAAAATTTCTGGTAACAAATGGGGGTTAGTTTCACCTGAACCGACTACATTAAATAAACGAACAATGATGGCAGCAAAGCCTCTCCTTTTCGCAAAATACTTAACATAATGTTCTCCTTGAAGCTTGGTAAAGCCATATATATCCATTGGTTCGGTGGGAGAATGAGCTTCGCTGTGGGGTGTATCTTGAGGACTGTAGATTGCCCCGCTACTGGCAAATACAAATCGGCAATTTGGTGGACATAAAGATAATAAATTGACTGTTCCTTCAATGTTGGTCGATATCGTCAACCCAGGCTGCATCTCACATTCTGGGATATAGTGAATTGCCGCTAAATGAATAATCACTTCTGGCTGAAAATCGTTGACAACTTGAGCCAGCTTTTCTAGATCGCGAATGTCGATATTTTCTAGCTGAAAATAGGACAACTCTTCTGCTTTAAACCGAGATAGTCCATACCGATGATTGTCAACTACACAGATTGAATGCTCTTTCATCAGAAGCCGAGTTAAAGCACGTCCTACGTACCCTCTGCCTCCCGTAATTAAAATCTTCATTATATTTACTGGGTTACAAGGTAAATTGTCATCATCATGATGTCAGCGGCGATCGCCTGCGGGTTGGGTTAACTAGATTTCTTCTGCCATTGCTCGAAATAATAGCCTTTAGAAGCTTTGAGAAAATAGCGTTTAACCCGTGCCAATAATTCGAGTAACTTTCTAGCCGCTGCTTGAATACGTAGTGGCGTTTTTTGTAAGAGGCGATCGTGGCGCAATAAAGCCTCTTGTTTCTCGGCGTTTTGTTCATGATAAGCAATGAGAGATTTATTTTGCTCATGCCATCGAAAGTCCGCCAAATAAGACTTAAGATGAATAAACCGATATTTTTGGCGAGCCAGACGTAAAAAAAATTCATAGTCCATGGAATACTTGAGCGAATTATCTAAAAAATTTTCCTCTTCAAATATCCTGCGTTTAAAAAATGTCGATGTACTGGGTATGTACAAAACATGAAGATATTTAAGCATAAAAAAATCAAAGTCGAGTTCTTTTCTCAGCTGCATAATCTTTCCCTGTTCATCGATCCAGCGATAGTCTCCATAAGCAATATCGCTTTTGGGAAAACTAGCGAAAGCTGCTGCAATCCGCTCAAAGCATTCGGGTAAATATAAATCGTCGGCATTAAGCCAACCGATTATGTCACCTCTTGCCATGCGAAATCCTTGATTAAGCGCATCACTTTGACCTCGATCTGGTTTAGACTGCCAAATCAGATGAGGATACCTTTGCAGAATTTCAACTGTTTGATCGACGGAACAATTGTCTAAAATTATATGCTCAAAGTTAGCATAATTTTGTTGGAGTACGCTTTGGATAGCTGACTCAATAAATCTACCCTGATTAAAAGAGGGCGTAACAATTGAAATTTTGGGATACGTTCGATCCATCATCATTTAATTTACAAGTGTTGATAAGTCTTGACTAACATCTGCGGCGATCGCAATTTTGATGACTAAAATAAAAAACCAAACCCTTAAGAAAACTAATAACTAAAGAACTGTGTCTGAAGAAAATGCTAACCAGTATTTTCTATCAATCGAGCAACTAAATTCTGATTTGGTGAGCTGTAACTAGAGCTAAACTAATCTAAGACTTTATCAGTTGCCTATTTAATTATTTTATTAATGCTGCTATATATCCTTTGCCAAGCCAGCTTAGATAGATAATAATCAATAACTTTCCCATAAAATTTGATTGCTATGAGCAAGTCATATATTTAAATCTAATAATATACTCAAATTCCATATTTTTTCAATATTATGTACAAAATTATGTACAAATATCTACAAATATGAAAATTATTTCTGCAAGCATATCAAGCAATCTATAAACCAGCAGAATCGAGTAATTCAGCCAGGATTTCAGCATTTCTCTAGTCCAACTATTTTGGCATATTGGCATAATTGTTAACAAGCTATTATCTAAAAGGGCGTTGCTGATTTGAAGTGTGAAATCGAAAAGTAATCTGTTCGCAGCGCAGCGCGTAACTTCTGAGCTTCTTAGCTTTTTGGTTGATTTGCTCGCCTGAGTAAAAATTAGAGAATCATACCTTGATTCAGCAACGCCGTATACCGTGAATTATTCAGTCAATTGACAATTAATAGCTAAACATGCTTGTATAGATGAATTAGGTTATTGGTATGTCTCATAAAGTTGCCAACAGACATGATTTTTGTCAATTATTGACTTGACGCTCCGTTGTTCTCTAAATCCAAGAAGATGTTGGCTTCTCCAAATTTAGAGTTTTATATATTCTGTCGAGGTTTTCTATGTGAGCTGATCTCAAATACCTAAAAGCCGTTATGGAGTCATAGTATTGAAAGACTATGCCTAAAATTTTAATGATGGAATGAACGCAACTAAGTATTGAGCAACACGGTTATTTAGGCATTGGTGAATTAGAGGATGATTTCTTGCTCTGGCTCTATTTAACTAAATTAAACAGGCTTAAAGCTTAGAGCTATGAATAGAAGCATATTATACGTCATACATGCAATCACCAACGCAGTTATTTACAGTGCATCATCATAACTCCCATTGTTTGTTAAATAGATAATTTGAATTATGCTCAAAAAATTCTTATCCAACAATCATCAGCAATCTCCCGTATTTATCTTAGGAACAGGCAGAAGTGGCACTACTCTTTTGCAGAGAATTGTGAATAGTGCTGAAGATGTAGTAATTTGGGGCGAACATGGCGGTTTTTTAAGCCAAGTTGCTGAGGCTTATTTTTTAAACTTTGAAGATAAAACGATACTGCATAACATTCCTCAGCGAAATAACCCTTTTGAGACACCGCAAATTAAGGTTCAACAACTAAAAAATTCCAAACTATGGCCAGCATGGTCTAACTGGTATAGCCAGCAAGAAGTCAAAGATATTTTTCGCTCTTTGATCGAAAATTTTTTCAAGCCTCCGAATGTTCCCAAAAATGTGTCTTGGGGATTTAAAGAAATTAAATATGGTAACGGTTGCCGAACTTTAGAAATGCTTGCCGATTTATATACTGAGGCAAAGTTCATTTTTATTATTCGCGATCCAGTAGATGTAATTGCGGCATATTTTTTCAAATACCTAAAAAAAACCTCAGGCTTGGGCGATCGCTTAACCATTTCCGAAGCAAAAAAACTTAAAGAGAACTGCGAATTTTCAATTGCCAAAGAAGCAGAGGCATGGAGGAAACAAAATACTTATTTCAGGGACTTCCAAGACCAAAATAGCCCCAGAAGCTGGCTAGTTGTTTACGAAGATTTAATTGCCGATCCCAGTATTGCCGAGTCAAGCTTAAAATGGTTGGGTGTTTCCTACTCCCAGAAAAAAATCCAGTCAATTTTAGAAATGAAAGAAGGCAGAGGTGAATCGCTCAAGGCAGGAGAAGGTAAAGCGCGCTCAATTTTGACTAATGCCGAAATTAACCAAATCAGAGAAATTACCAAAAAAGTGACCAAAGAGTTTGAACTCGTAACTAAATAATCTTTATTGACGTTTATTGACGAAATCAACCAGTGAAATACAGATATTTCCGAAAATATAAGCAAACAATAATCAGTATTTTCATTACAATTGGGTTATTGATTTTCTTGGGGATACAATTATCGGCTCAGGTATTACCAAGCGGTAGCAGATTAAAAGATTTGGCAACATCTGCTACCAAAATTGGCAGTGTGGGGACATATAATACTTTTTTTCCAGAAGACGGCAAAAGTCAGCAAAAGTATAGAACTTTATTTCAGCGCGAGATGAGTGCGGGAACAGTCTTATGTTATCCCAAAAGCCTTTGGACAGGTTTCAAACAGTATGATTTTGCAAAGTTTAATAGTACAGTTAACTGGTTTGAGGATCACGGACTCGCGCAAATGGCTCATTTACTAGTTGGTCCTAATCAATATTATCCTCAATGGTTTCTTGATAACTCTTACACGAACGAGCAATTAGAAGACTTTATGGAAGACTTTATTCGCGAGGTGATGCACAGCAATAATAATGGCAGCAAAATTGATGTCTGGAATGTGGTTAATGAAACCCTCTGGCTCGAAGGTGGCGCTCCTTATACAGGAACGATCTGGAATCAGTTAGGAAGGGAAGAGGATCAATCAGGTTTGACAGGAGCGGACAAAATACTTGATCAGCATCCAGTCTATATTCGTAGAGCTTTCGAGATTGCCCGAAAATATACCAGCAACAAGTTAGAGTTACGAGATAACGGGATCGAATTTCCCGATAATGACGAATATCAAATGTTTTATCAGTTGGTAAAGCATTTGTTAAATGAAGGAGTACCATTGGATGCCGTCGGTTTTCAAACACATCTAAATACAAATCACACTTATGATTGGGAGGGATTGAAAAACAATATTAGAAGGTATAAAGATTTAGGCTTAGAGGTCTATATTAACGAATTAGATGTTGGCAATGACGGTAGCGAACAGGGAAGAGAAAAACAGAAACAATATTATTACAACGTAGTAAAAGCGGCTAGAGAAGGCGGTGTCGATCAGATTCACCTGTGGGGATTAAATGACGGACAAATGGGTGATTATCGCGAAGATGAATATGCTCTTCTATTTGAAGGTTATATGGAGCCGAAGCCAGCCTACTATGGTTTTCAAAAAGCCTTAACTAACTACCAATAAAGTTGGTGAATTGAAGGATAATTTTTACGATGGTGAGACGATGGTTATTTGTATTTAAAGGCTAATGACTGCCGATAGTCATACTATTATCGGGCATTTCTTGAGATCTTTCATCATAAGTTTATTGATATGATTACTTATCTTGCCTCGTATCCACGTTCAGGAAATTCGTTAACTCAGAAAATAATTCAAACTTTCTTTGAGCGACCAATAACCACAGACGATCAAGGCAGCAGGGGTAAAGGAAGTCAAAAAGCTAAAACCTATGCTAGTGGCACCGTACCTTTTGTGACAAATTGGCGTTGGCCGCACGAAAATTCTCATCCGCCATCACGGTGGGACAAATTACAAGCACGAATTTTCAACAACAATCTCAATCGGTGGATTGCTCGGTACGACTTAAATGTGCCACCATACACCAAAAACTGTCCTTACTTACTTCCTGACTGTTCGATAGTGCTGACTCCCAGAAATCGCCAGCAGTTGGCAGGTGAAGATTGCCATTTTTTTATCAAAACTCATCGACTTCCTTTTAACAAGTATTTTGAAGGTGAATATGTCATCCAACCCATTCGTCATCCTGGTGCGGTTCTTTGGTCATATTTTAACTTAAAAAAGGCTAATGGCAATACGGCAATTTCTTTGTCAGAAGAGATTAAAGGCAGTTCATGGAGTAATTATCATCAGCTTTGGCAGCAAGCCATTCCTCTTTTGAACGGCAGATTAATCCGTATTCGCTTTGAAGATGTACTCTTAGATCCTCTGCAAGCCTGCGCTCAAATATCTGCCACTATTGGACTTGAGTATAATCCAGCTAATAAAATGACCTCATTTGAAGAGTTGAATCAAAAAGACCCCAAACATTTTCGGGCTGGTCAAGCTAAAGGTTGGGAAGAATATTACACTGACCAGCAAAGACAGCTTTTGCAGAATATACATGGTTCTACTATGCAGCAGCTTGGTTATGAGATGCTAAACCCAATAAAAGTCGCACAATAATAAATATAATTTGTAACTTATGCATCAGACTAAAATCACAAGTAAACTCTCAATTGGCGATCGCCAACCGTTAACTTTAATTAGTGGCCCTTGCGTCATCGAATCAGCAGATTTCACGTTAAAAATGGCCGAGGAAATTTATCAGATATGCGATCGCTTAAATATCTCTTTCATTTTCAAGTCTTCTTTTGACAAAGCCAATCGGACTTCCATTAATTCCTTTCGGGGACATCCATTAGAGCGAGGATTGGAGATCTTGCAGAAAGTCAAAGATCGTCTGGGCATACCCGTTCTTACCGATATTCACGAAAGCAATCAGGCTGCTACTGTCGCCCAAGTAGCAGATGCTTTGCAAATTCCTGCCTTTCTTTGTCGTCAAACTGATTTGCTCTTGGCCGCTGCTGCTACGGGAAAAGCGATTAATGTCAAGAAAGGTCAGTTTCTCGCCCCTTGGGACATGAAAAATGTAGTCAAAAAACTGGAACACGGTGGGGCTAAAAATATTCTTTTGACTGAGCGGGGTACTTCTTTTGGCTACAACAATCTCGTGGTAGATTTTCGTTCTTTACCGCAGATGCGAGAACTAGGTTACCCAGTGGTTTTTGATGCTACCCATAGCGTTCAGATGCCAGGCGGGAAAGGAGATAAGACAGGCGGACAGCGAGAGTTTGTCCCCTACTTAGCCAAGGCAGCAGCAGCAGTAGGTATTGATGCCTTGTTTATGGAAGTCCACGAGAATCCAGATATTGCCCCTAGTGATGGCCCTAATATGATACCTTTAGCAAATTTAGAAAAGATTCTCAGACAAGTAGTGAGTATCCATAATTCTAATAGTGTAGAATCAGCTATCCCTGTAGGCGTGTCATGAAGAGAAATTTAAACGTTGAACTACAGACTCGTCTGTCTCAGGTTAAACTACTGGCACTAGACGTAGATGGTGTATTGACCGATGGTGGTCTTTACTATAGTAATAGCGGCGAGGAGTTAAAAAAATTTAACGTCAAAGATGGACAGGGAATCAAGTTAGTCATGCAGACAGGAATTGAAGTAGCCATCATTAGTGCCAATAATTCTGCTGCCACCCTGCATCGAGCCAAAAAGCTAGGTATTCAGCGTGCCTTTGTGGGTATTGACAACAAGTTAGCTACTCTCAAACAAATTTGTGCAGAACTAAATTTGTCTTTGGCTCAAGTCGCTTATGTTGGTGATGATCTTAACGATTTACCAATTTTACAGTCTGTTGGTTGTCCCTTAACGGTAGCTGATGCCATACCAGAAAATCAAGCTCAGGCTGTATATGTAACCAAGCTAAAAGGAGGGCAAGGTGCGGTGCGAGAAATCTGCAATCTTTTATGGCAAGTACACCAACGCAACCTACAATCTTCATTGTCTAACGGCAGAGTCGCATCAAGTAAGAGCGAGATAATTTCTCACCAAAAAAGCAAAATTCTTTTTGATTAAAAAATGAAAAGTAGCAAGCTGGTTAAAAGAATCGTCACTTGTCAAGGTAGCATTCAGCTAGTTACTGCCCTATCAGTTATCGACTATCGAGAGCAAGAGCAAAAACTTGACTACCAATATGAAAATTACCTGGTTATTTACGATCTTAATTCTCCTCCAGGGCAAATCGATGCTTTTGCTGCCTTCATCAAAAAAATGGCACAACTAATCTGTGACTGGAAAAAAATAGTATATATTCTTCCAGAACAGATGCAGGCGATCGCTAGCAAAAGTAGCTCAACTAATTCTTCAACATATTGGCAGAGAGTATACAAGTTAGTGGGAATTGAGGCTGCTGATGAAATTTACCTGTCCCGAAACTGGCAGTTTGGCAATCAGCTTTTGATTAATGCCTATCACTCAGCCGAAAAAATTTGCTACGGCGATAGTATCGGCATTTACTTTGCCCCAGACTCTAAAGCCTTTTTTCTGCCTCAAAGTTTACCCAAACAACTATTAAGTAAGCTGCTGATCGAGTCGATTAATCGCACTAAATTAATTTTGGGCTATCCAGTTTTGCGAGCGATTAACTTTGACCGAGGCTATTTCTGTCTTCCATATATATTAGGCGAAAACCCGCCGATGCCAGTTACCATAACTGACAAGACAAGTCTGCTCAAAATATTCAAACAATTGAGATGTCTATTAGATCAAGATTACATCAGCCAACTACGGCAACAGATAAAAGATGCACCCGTATCAATTCTTTTGACCTCCAATTTTTCTGAGGCGGGAAGAATGACTTTATCACAAGAAATAGAGGCTTATCGAGAGTTTTTCGTTAGCACTGATGTTTCTAAACACTCGGTTTTAATTATTAAACCACATCCGAGAGATAGCCTGCAAAAAATGGCAGCTTTGAGTAATACTCTTGCAGTACTCTTTGAGCAAATTATTATTCTTTCAGAAACGAGCTTATTTTTTCTGCCTTTTGAAGCTTTTTTTACCGCCGCTTTTCTCGATGAAAATTTACAGTTAACTAATCAAGTTAAAGTATTTGCCTTTAGCTCTGCTTGTTTATCGTTAAAACTATTGTTCGATGTTTCTTCTTTTATTGGTTTTGGTCATGAGATTACTAGTAAATTTTTTGCTCAAGATTATGCCCCTGGTAGGATTAAACACGAACAGGATTTAACCGAAGCACTAACAAAAATCTAAATTAAGTTTTTTAAGCAAAAGTTAGAAAAATGTCCTATGACCATCAAAAAACGCTGGCAAAAACTATTTTGGCTCGTCAGAAAACCAGTAGTTCACTCTTTCAGAAATCTTTATGTTCAATACAAAAATCCCGATGCTAATTTATCTGCGCCAATAGTCTGGAAATATGACGATATAGAAGCGATTAGCATCGGTAGTGAGACGCTGATCGAACCATTTTCCCAAATCGTGGTCGAAGTTAGTTCGCCATTAAGTAGTATCCCTGGTCGTTTAGCGATCGCCGAAAGAGTAATCATTGGCTCAGGAGCAAACATTCGTGCTGCGGGAGGGGAAATATCGATCGCTCGCAACTCCATGCTCGCTCAGCAAGTATCATTGATTGCATCTAATCATCTAATTTCTGGAGAAAAGCCTTATCGAGATTTACCCTGGGATGAATCAAAAGTCGGAGTTTCAATTGAGTCAAACGTCTGGATCGGTGCTGGAGTTACCGTTCTTCCTGGTTGTGCGATCGGTAAAAATTCGGTAGTTGGAGCAGGTAGTGTGGTCACCAAAAGTATTCCAGAAAATGAAGTATGGGCGGGAATACCAGCAAGAAAGATAAGAGAAATTAATGACTTTGAATATTTAGTAAATCACTCATGCTACCAAAAATATTGAAGAAAATAGAAACAATACAATTTCAAGCTTCCAAGCTAAAAAGATTAGAAAAATATTCTAAAATTCATACAAAAATTGAGTTTGAAAAGCATCATCTCAATGCATGGAATGCTTTTATTACTTTTAATTGCAAAGATAGAAGTATAATCTATCATTTTTATACCAATTTAAAAACATTTTATTCAATTAATTTTCCATATGAATTAATAAATACTTATCTAACTAGATTTCCATCTATAAGACTATTACAAACTCATCAATTATTTATTAATTTTTTAAAGCTTTATCCTGATATAAAAGGCTCTTTTTTAATGAGTTGGCACGACAATGCCAAACCTAAAAATACTCTTTCTAGAAATCAGATATTCATAACTTTCACTTGTCTTAAGACAGATACTTTAGGACAGTGTATACCAGATGTTTTTTTTTTAGAAAGCCAAGCTTATTCCCAATTTCGTCAGCAAGTAGAACAACAATGGCTTCAATGGTATGACAGAAGAGCAATAACATTCTGGCGAGGTGCCTCAACGGGTTCAGTTTTGACAAAAGAAAATTGGCGAAATAATCGAAGAGTTCGCCTATGTCAAATAGCAAAAGATTACAATGACGAGCAATTTATAGATGCTAAGATAACCAAATTGATTCAAATCAAAGATCGTGAAGTTAAGCAATTTATACAAAATGCTAACTTGGTAGATTCCTATATATCTAGTATCGAATTTATCAAATACAAATATGTTATTGATATTGATGGTAATAGTAATTCTTGGCCTGGATTATTTACAAAATTACTAACAGGTAGTTGTGTTCTCAAAGTTGAATCTCCGTGGAAACAATGGTACTATAGCAGCCTCAAGCCATGGGTTAACTATGTACCCATAAAAAATGATCTGTCTGATTTGATTGATAAAATCAAGTGGTGTCGTGAAAATGACGACCAGGCGCGCGTAATTGGAGAAAACGGCAGAAAACTAGCTCTTTCAATGACAATGGAGACAGAAATACCCAAGGCTTATCAAACTATTCTGGAAGTTTTAAGGTAGAGAATAATCTACCAATCTTAGACAATTGGGAAAAATAAGTAACTAGTTACTCAAAATTTACTCAAAATTAATTTCCTAAATGAATACATCAATAACCAAATTTACAATAGATAACGCAACTGACATTAAAGAATATTATCAATGTCAAGGATATGTGGTAATTAAAAATCTTTTGAGTCATCAAAAAATAGACTATTTCATCAAACAATATGAAAAAATCAAGCGCAATAAGTTTTTTATTTACTATAGTCAAAGCCTGCACGTGCCTTTACGACCTAAAATTACTCCTGAAGGTTTTATTGAGGAATCGATGGAAAGAGTTCAGGATTTAAAATTTTTCCCTAGTTTTTCTCAAGCTGCCTTAAAGTGCTTAATCGATCGCCAAATTTCTGACGTACTGGGCATCTTATCAGGCTCATCTAGTCATACACTGTGGCAAAATATGTTTTTTGATAAGTCAACAGGAACTGTAGAGCATCAAGACCACTATTATTTAGATACTGATCCTCCAGGAAATCTGATTGGTGTCTGGTATGCTCTAGAAGATATTCATCCAGAGTCTGGTTGCTTTTTCGTCATTCCTGGCAGCCACAAAGGATCACTCATCAGCCGCAAAAATTTATCCTTGATCGATAAGAAAACCAAAACAATTGTTCCCGAACATGATCAGATGAGAAAAAAAATAATTAACTTAATTCGAGAAAAGAACTATAAATATCAAGCCTTGCCCTTAGACAAAGGTGACGTTTTATTTTGGCATCCTTATACCATTCATGGTGCTTACCAGAATAAAAATACTCAATTCAGCCGTAAATCTTTTACGGCTCACTTTTATCCCTCACATTTGCCAAGGCTATCTGCCGAGACTCCTTGGTTAAAACGTTCGGCTAATCCCAATATTTTAATTAGAAGCAACGATTTGAGAGTATATGGATGGAATGCCAAACAATATGCAATTTATTTGTTTAATAAATTAAAAGGTCAAGAAATTACTATGGATATGCGTAGAAGAAGCTATGAAGATTATTCTGAATGAAGTTTTAATTTTAATAGAGATGTCAAGCATTTTTTGACAACAAGCTGATAAATAAATGCAAGAGAGAAAAACATTGAACCAGCATTTATCGAAAAAAATAGAATTAGGAATTGCTTTCTGCTTGTCTGCATTTTACTTGGGAATTAATCTTCCTAACCCAATTCCTAGTGCTTTAGCTCTACTAAGCTTTTTAATTATTCCTCTTTTAATCCTTAAGCAATGGAAAAAATTTATTTATGTTGCAACTAGAGATATACCGCTGATTCTCGCAGTAGCAATTGCTCTGTTCTCGGTGCTATGGTCTACCAATCCAGAGGAAACCCTTGCCCACAGTAGAGCCTTGATATTTTCGACTGCGTTTGGCATCTATCTAGCAACGCGCTACACGCCAAAAGAGCAAATGCGCTTAATGGTTTGGCTGTTCGGCAGTTATATGTTGCTTAGTTTAATCGCCTCGTTAATTTTGCCATCTTACGGGACGGATATTAATACTGAGGGATTGTCTTGGCAAGGAATTGCTGGTCATAAAAATGCCTTATCAGCTGCCATGGGTTTAGCTGCTACGCTTTTTTTGGATCTGGCTCTTTATGGCTATAAATATCGAAAGATATTCTCTTTGGGAGCGGGGATTTCCTTTATGCTAATCGTGCTTTCTAAGGGAAAAGGTGGACTGGCAGTATTTATTGGCTTGCTGCCCCTATTGCCACTATATAAGCTTGCCAAACAGGAATATCGGTTAAGAACTTTTTTTGGTGTCTTTGCTTTCGCGATCGCTCTAGTTATGATTGTCGCTACTTTAATCAATTTAAAGTTCATTACGGTCGAGCTTCTAGGAAAAGATATGGAGTTAACTGGAAGGATACCTTTATGGAATTATTTAATCCAAAGAGGTCTGGAGAAATCTTGGCTCGGTTATGGATATGGTGCATTTTGGACTAATCCTCAGGAAACTTTACTGGTGGCACTCAATGTACCGTGGATGTCAACTATAGCAGATGGTACTACCAAAGCTCATGCTCATAGTGCCTATATCGATTTATTTCTGCAATTAGGTTGGCTAGGTGTATCGCTGGTCACCCTTAGTTTCCTTACCATACTGTTGAGAGTGGTTTTGCTGTTGGGTCTAACCAGACAAATAGAATATTTTTGGATGCTTCAGCTACTACTGTTTATGGCTTTAGGAAATATTGCCAATAATGCGGGGGAATTTTTGGCTTATCGCTCTTTGTATTGGGTTTTATATGTATCAACTGCCTGTTCGACTGCCATTCACTTGCAGAGAATTTTGAAGACTGGTAACAAATTAGAGAATCTTCAATATGAAAATAATACATATCAGCACCAAAGATCTTGAGGGAGGTGCTGCCCGTGCTGCCTATCGATTACATCAAGGGCTTGAGGGCATAAACGTTGACTCTCAAATGCTGGTACAAAAGAAAGTCAGCGACGATCCAACGGTAATTGCGCCTCAAACTATTATCGAAAAGAGCTTTGCCACGCTGGGAGGCATTTTAGATACAATCCCGCCACGGTTATATCTGCGGCACACCCAAATTTCATTTTCGACTCAATGGCTACCTGATGCAATCTATTATCAGATGACTCGACTCGCTCCAGATTTGATTAATTTGCATTGGATTAAAAATAGCCATGTGCGTATCGAAACAATAGCTAAGTTAGGTCGACCGATTGTTTGGACTCTCCACGATATGTGGGCGTTTACAGGAGGATGTCATTACGATGGAGAGTGCGGTCGATACGTTGAGTCCTGTGGTGCTTGCCCTCAACTGAAAAGTGACAATAACTGGGATTTGTCCCGTTGGATTTGGCAGCGAAAATCGCGATCTTGGCAAAACATTCCCTTAACTATTGTTGCGCCGAGTGAGTGGTTAGCTAAATGCGCTCGTTCTAGTTCTCTATTTAAAAATCTAAGAGTTGAGGTGATTCCTAATGGTCTCGATCTAAAAAGATACAAGCCCGTAAATCACCAGATAGTGCGATCGCTACTTAATCTGCCTCAAGACAAGCAGCTAATTCTATTTGGAGCAATTAAAGCCACTAGCGATCGCCGTAAAGGATTTCACTTGCTTCAGGCAGCTTTGCAAAGGTTATGTCAGTCGGGATGGCAAGACAAAATAGAGTTAGTTGTCGTTGGTGCATCACAACCAGATAAACAGCTTGATTTGGGCTTTAATACTCATTATCTGGGAAAATTAAGCGATGATATCTCTTTGGCACAAGTTTATGCCGCCGCAGATATTTTTGTCGCACCGTCGCTGCAAGATAATCTGCCCAACACGGTAGTAGAAGCGATCGCCTGTGGAACTCCCTGTGCTGCTTTTAAAATTGGCGGGATGCCAGAGATCATCGAGCATCAGCAAAATGGTTATTTAGCTCAACCCTTTGAAGTAGAGGAGCTAGCTAAAGGAATTGCCTGGGTGTTAGAAAATAAAGAGCGGCATCGCCAATTAAGCGATCGCGCTCGTCAAAAAGCTAAACAAGAATTTACCCAGGAATTACAGGCACGCCGCTATACGTATCTTTACAGAAATATTTTGACTCGATAGCGCGACTGTTCAACTTCTGTACAGTTAAAAAATTACCATTATGTCTACTCAGCTTAACCTTGCTCGAACTTTAAATTCTTCTAAAAAACTATTGACTAACAAAAAAGAACTGGCTCGGGTATTGATCAGTCCTTACACTTTATTAACCAGTTCACTTAGGTCAATGCCAGATTTTATTATTATTGGAGCAGCTAAGTGTGGCACATCATCACTGTATAAATACTTAACTCAGCATCCGAAGATTAAATCGGCATTTCAAAAAGAGCCAAGTTTTTTTAATACGTATTTTGATAAAGGTCTTACATGGTATCGTTCTAATTTTCCAATTCAGCGGCAAAATTTTATTACTGGAGAAGCTAGTCCTGGTTATTTTTATTACCCTCCTGCTCCCCAAAGAATTGCTAAGTTAATTCCAGCTGTCAAACTAATAGTTTTACTCAGAAATCCTGTTGATCGAGCTTGTTCACTTTATTATTATAATTTAAAACATTTAGGCGATAAAGATGAATTTCCGTTTGAAGAAGCAATCAGAAAAGAACCACAAAGATTAAATAGCGAATTTAAAAAAATAATTGATAACGAAAACTATTATGACCAAAAAGACTATTATTACCTGCATAAAAAATATTATCATTTCGCCTATTTACGTACCTGTATTTATCAAGAGCATCTAAACCACTGGCTACAATTTTTTCCTAAACAGCAGCTTTTAATTCTCAAAAGCGAAGACCTTTTTGAAAAACCAAAAAAACTTATGCACGAGTATTAAAATTTCTTAACTTGGCAACCTGGAATTTAAAAGAGTACCAAATCTATAATCCCAATCAATATCAAGAAATGGATACCTCTACCAGAAATTATTTGATTGATTATTTCAAGCCTCATAACCAAATGCTATATGAATATCTCGAGATGAACTTTGATTGGGATAAATAAGCAATAAAGTATCAGTATAAATATTAATTTATTTAGCTAAGACAAGCCATCTATTTTGCATTTATTTACACCGAAATTTTAACTTGTTAGGAGCAAGCAAATTATGAATATTCCCCAAAAAATTCACTATGTATGGCTTGGCAAAGGGCAGAAAACGCCTTTAATAATAAAATGTATTGATAGCTGGAGGCGACAGTTGCCTAACTATGAAATAAAAGAATGGAATGAAAATAACTTTGATTTGAATATTCATCCTTGGATCGTCGAAATGTATGCTCAGAAAAAGTATGCTTTTGCCAGTGATTTAGTGCGTTTGTATGTCTTAAAAAATGAGGGTGGAATTTATTTAGATACAGATATAGAAATCCATAAGAACTTGGATTGCTTCCTACATACCAAAATGTTTATGGGCTTTATGTATGATTGTGCTTTAGGCACATCTATTTTAGGAACTGTTGCTAACTATTATGTTATTGATGATTTAATCAATATTTATGATAGCTTGATTAATCAAAGTCCTCTGGTAAATAACACCATATTTACCAAATATTTTATTAATGCTTTTCCTGAATTTAAATTAGGTAATAAAAAGCAAATAATTGGCGACAATATTCATATATTCCCCAAAGAATATTTTGAAGTTCCAACGTTTAGTAATAAAATGGGGTATGCTCGCCATCATGCAACGCGTCTTTGGGATGGCGGAAACGCCAGACGTTCTCCAATGAAGAGAATTTTAAATACTGTAATCGGTGATGTACTTTATTACAAATTAGTTCAATACAAATGTTTAAAAAATAATGAGTTTTATTTTTTGTATAAACAACACACAACCAAACAGTAATTTAAACCTTACACATCCACCATGTTTTTACAGCCGTTTTCATGCTTGACAGACTAGGCTGCTAATTAACTAGCTTTTAGCTAGCCCTTCGGGTTCGACAGTTTGACGGGCGAGATCCCCAATTAAGCGGGACGAGTAAATGCAAGTGCCTCACCATTAGCTCGTACGACTTTTAACTTTTAACTTCTGATTGTAGTCATTTTTGAGGTTTAGTTTGTAGAATTAAATCTATTTTGCTTTTAAAAAGCTTATTTTTTCTGCTAAAGTAAACCAATGGAATCAATACTAGCTGATGCTTTCGGCTCTTTTAATAAATATAGCGGTTGGATTGTCTGGAATTTATTCTTGGCCTTTATTCCTTTAGTTCTCAGCTTTTGGTTGTTCACCAGACATACTAGAAAGCGCCGTCGCCCAATGGCTGAGGTCAAAAAACCTGTTGCGCAAACGCGATCGCTACTTTGGTGGATCGGTTGGGTTATTTTTATCGCCTTCTTACCCAATGCCCCCTATTTGTTAACCGATATCATACATTTAATTGAGGCAATTCGTGCGGGTTATTCAATTTGGATTACCACTTTGATTTTTATTCCTCTACATCTGTTTGCGATTTTAGTGGGTTGGGAAGCTTATGTAATTTCTGTGATCAATCAAAGCCATTATCTTAAGCAACAGGGGGCTAGAAAATTTATTTTCGCTAGCGAACTGATGACTCATGCTTTATCTGCGATCGGTGTTTATCTAGGCAGATTTCGCCGCTTTAATAGTTGGGATTTAGTTACCCAGCCTAATATTGTAATTACCTCAACCATCAACGATTTAACGGCTCAAAAACCCTTATTAGTAATATTCATTACTTTTATTGTTCTAACCATATTTTATTGGGTGATGAAACAAATTACCTTAGGGACTTTACTCCGAGTACGTTATTTTGTTGCCAAATCAAAAAATTAGAATTTCAAAAATGATTAATTAGCTCATGTGCTAAGAAAATTTTTCGTCTAACTCACGTTCAATGGGATTTAAATGCGAAAGACATCAACCAATATTTGCTTATCTTTTTTAATTCGACGCTGATTGGGAGAATCATAAAGAACCATCAATCCATCTTCTGGTTCCCAACAAGAGTATAAAGCTAAACCTTCGGCATGATCGCTGCCGATAGTCAAGGGTAAATCAAATAAAGGAAATAGTTCAGACTCATCTTGTTCTTGAATCATATTGCCTTCGCTTGACGCTGCATCACACCAGCGAAAAACCTGCATTTCCCCTTCCACAGTCATTGTCGGACCAGCTAGAATCAGTAAATCGTCACCTTGCCAACATAGCTCGCGCACTCCCAAACCGTTTAAATTCAAAAAATACTTCTTATATTTTGCTCCATTATCACCAATCTCTTTTAGGTCTAATATTCCCGCTTCCTTCTCTATTGGTTCTATTTCTAAAATAATTGCCCAACCGCGCAATACGGGACCTCGTAAACCAAGGAGTAAACGTCCATTTTTAACTGCCAATCCTTCGATGTCTAAACCATTATCTTTAGAAGGAATGCCCGTTTCAATAAATGGCTTAAGATGTCGATCTTCAGCTAAAGCCTCAAACAAAATATTTCGTTCGGCTGTAGTTTGCAAACAGGCTGCGCCTAGGGCATTACCCTCTTGAGGAACAAAAGACTTAATTAACTTACCGTTAATCACGGGAATTCTCGCCAAAATAAAGCGATTGAGATCCGTTGTAATCGTTGCCAGCCGTTCTAGGTTCGTTGCCAAGTCATCTTTTTTGGGCTTTTTACGCTTAGTACTGTGTGAACCCGTCAGCCAAAGATAGCCATCAGCAAAATCCATGCCCTCAATGTCCATTTCGTCATCAGTATTAAATAAATCGATGTAATCTTGTAATAAAAAACGCTGATGTTCGCCATAGCTATGACAGCCAAGAGGCGACAGCCTTTCAACACCAATCATTTCATCTGAACCAACCCACAAACTACCATCAGAACTAAAAGCAGCAGCGGAAATGTCACTAATGATTGCTTCTCTTTCCTCCTCAAAATCGAGTAAGACGCGGGTAAGTAAAAAGCAGGGAGATTGAGATAAAAGCATAAAAATTTATGGTGTAGCTAACTTGACTGCGATTACGCTGTGCGTATCCTTAAAATATTAATGAAAAATTGCTCAGGATCAATCTATCTAGAAAGGTATTGTTAAACTGATAGTCTCAAATCTAATTACCAATAAATATGGTCTTAAATCGCCAAGCTTTAAAATCGAAACTCCTGCAACAGTTATTAGCTCATCCCGAATTAGATTTTAAAATCTGGAGTGACGAAGAGCTACTGCAATCGATTAGGGAAACTTTACGACAGCAGTCGACAAAAGAACTGTGGATCTTTGCCTATGGTTCGTTGATCTCGAATCCATTATTTGATTATATCGATCGCTGTTCGGTTGTAGTTGAAGGCTGGCAAAGACAATTTTGTCTCTTAGCACCTGTAGGTAGAGGTACGATTGATAACCCAGGTTTAGTTTTAGGTTTAGAACCAGGAGAGCGTTGTCAGGGAATTGCTTATCGTTTACCGATAGATGAAAATTTGGAGTCGGAATTATTGCTACTGTGGCGCCGAGAAATGGTAGTTGGCTCTTATTTTCCTACCTGGATTACTGGTAAAAATAGTAATTGCACTATCGAAGTTTTGGCTTTTACTGTTAACTGTCAACATCCCGTGTACGTCAATAATTTATCGCCTGAAAAGATTATTGAATCCCTGGCTACTGCTAAAGGCAGCTTAGGTTCATCTGCCGAATATTTGAGCCATACTGTACAGGGTTTGCTAGCAGCGGGAATTAAAGATGAAATATTAATCGAACTAGATCGCTTGGTCAAAAAAAGGCAACGAGAGCTTATTTTAGCTGCTAAATAACATTATCGGTATTAAATTCTTAGTGATCGCTAAGAGATCAAATATCTTTTTTCATTTTTTTTGACAGTGAGGACAAAAGTAATATCTGCGGCCTCCTGAAATTTCTTTAATAATAGAATTATTGCAGACATAACAAGGTCGTTCCTCGCGATTAAATACCCAATGACGATAATCTTGATATCTGTATCCCTCTTGCTTTAGCCTCCGTACTAACTGTAAATCGTTAGTGATTCCTTTTGTTTGATAAGATTGCTGAGGGACTTTAATCGTAGCTTTCGCCAAAGCAGATATCTGTTCTTGGCTACAGTCAACAGGACGTAGCGTTGGATGTACTCTCGCCACAAACAGTATTTCGCTACGCAGATAATTACCCAAGCCCGCTAAAAAACGCTGATCCAGAAACAAACTAGTACAGCTCGGCGTAAGTTAACCGACTATTGTTGTGGGAGAATAAGTAATTAGATTAAAAATAGTTTTTGCTGACAAGTAGGGAATCAGGATGTGGCACGATTA
>JBHJNW010000044.1:0-34374 GCA_050330395.1 Pleurocapsa sp. | reverse complement strand
AATTATTGCCATTTTACCCTTGAATATTAAGTCAATTTCCTGGATATTTGCTGTGTATTACTAAAACCAGTACATCTCTTGTCATCTATGGATTCTGGAGGTTGTCCCCCCGTCAGGTCCATGACATTGCTTTTATCAATATCGGTATAGAAACGATAAATAATTCCATTGGTTAAAATCGAAAACTTAGCATCTGTGACGTGAAAATATCTGTGTAATTGTGAACTATGTTTGGGATTTTCTAAATTTTCATTACATGATTTGCATTCCATTAAAATTATAGGTTTGTCATCTTTGATAATGGCATAATCTACTTTTTCGCCTTTTACTCCTGGGACATCTGCTGTAAATTCGGGTGCAACTTCCATCGGATTAAAAACGTTATATCCTAAAGCTTGAATAAAAGGCATAATAAATGCAGTTTTGGTAGCTTGCTCATTTTGAATTTGAGCTTTAAGTTTTTCAATTTGCTGAGAAATTGCTTTAATTTGATCTATAAAATCCATAACCAGTGAGGAGAAAGTTTACATTTTTATAGTTCCCAAAAACTAAGTTAAATCAATTATCAGTTGATGTGATTTCGCGCATCGAATTAGAGAAAAATTTCTCTTGATTGAATTTAGGCGATCGCCCTTAGCATAATCGCCCGATTTGTAGGTTGGGTAGAACGAAGTGAAACCCAACAAATATAAGCTATATAATCGTCTATTTTCAAAACAGATCTATTCAACTATTCCCGATCGCAAGACAACAACGGCAGCTTGTACTCGATCATTAACAGCCAGTTTATTCACGATATTGTGAACATGAGTTTTAGGTGAACCACAAAGAATTAACCTTTTATTCTGGCAAAAGATCTACTAATTATTTTATTTTGGGGAGTAACCTCCCCGCCAAATGACAGCATTAGAACTGGTTACGGTAAGGTATTTTACCTTTCTTTTTCTTGCCTTTATTTTTCTCGTAATCAATCTCCTTGAGTTTTTTCATAATGCGGCTGAAATATTCCTGCATATATTCTTCGAGAGTGGTGGTTTCTTGAGGATCTAAACCAAAGGTTGCGTAAACATCTTCCATTGGTGCATTTAATGGCTTACCACTGGCTAAGACTTCGGCAAAAGTGAGACGATCTGCGGTGTTTTGTCCCCATTCACAAAAGCGAGTTACGCGGCGCATTAAGCCAAGTACAGTTAAAGATACGCGAGAGATGCGAGAATTTTTCCCAGTAAGATTTTCGCACAGATTCATAATTTCATACGCACCCCAGGCTTTTGTTCCCACTACAGGAAAAGTTTTCTTCTCCGTAGCCGATACTGATAAAGCCCGAATCGCAAACTTAGCGATATCTTGGGTATTCATGTAGGCAATAGGTGTGCTTTCTCCCGTTACCCACACAACCTGTTCTTCCAAGATTGGTATTGCATATTGACTAATCAATCCTTGCATAAAGCCAGCAAGCTGTAAAACAGTGTAATTCAAGCCAGATTCAGCCAAGAATAGTTCTGTGCAGCGCTTGATGTTCATTAAAGGAACTTCTGGATACTTGTCGGCATTAAGAATCGAGAAAAAGATATATCGCTCTACTCCAGCAGCTTTAGTAGCCTGAATCAAATTAACTTTGCCTATCCAATCGACTTCCTTAGCACTAAGATTATCGGTAACTCTAGCAGTAGCAGCATCAATAACGGCATCAACACCTTCTAATGCAGGAGCAAGAGTTGATCGATCACACAAATCGCCCTTGACTATTTCTGCACCCCACTCTTTCAGAAAAATTGCTTTATTAGGGTTGCGTACCAAACAGCGTACTTCATGATCTTCATCTAAAGCTTGACGAGCCACCTGTCTACCTAAAGTGCCAGTCGCGCCAACTACCAATAATTTCATTTAAGGAATTTTGTAATATTTTTTAATGTTTCTCTAATGATTTTATCAAAGAGTTATTTATTTTATCGATCAAGATTCTGAAAGATTAATTAATTGAAGTTTAGAGTAGGCTTTCTAAGACTGCACCAACTACGCGATGATCCTCATCTGTTTTAAGCTGATCTAAGGCAGCGATCGCGCTTTGATGATTATATTTGCCCAAAGATTTAGCCACCTGTAACCTCATGCGCCAACTCTCATCCGCTGCTAAGGGTAAAAGTAATTGTAAAGCTTCTGCTTGCTGTTCTGTATTTGCCAGAAGTCCTAAAGCACTGATACATGACTCCATAACTGGCTGATCTTCTCCTGATAAGCCAATAGCGCAAATTTCTAATAACTCTTGAGGACTATTGAGATCTGCCATCGCGGCGATCACGCTACGACGAACTAACCAATGATCGTCCTGTTCATACATCTGCCTCAGATGAGCTACTGCTACATCGCCATAAAAAGATAAGGAATTTGCTGCTTCTGCCCTCACGTTAGGATCGCGATCGCCTTTAATCATGGTTAATAGTGCCGCAAAAGCTGCATCACTTTGCTTTCTGCCTAATCCCATCGCGACAAAAGAACGGACTAAAAACTCGCGATCATCAACGTGATTCAATAACAGCGGTGCAGCGATGTCCGCTTCGTAGTTTCTGAGTTCTCTAATCCCTTTCATTCTTTGTTGCGGATCGGAGTTATCTAAAGCAACTTTAATTTGTTCTATATCCATAGCCCTCTTGTGTTACCTTTACAGATTCAATGACTTTGAATTCACCTACTCTCATTATAGGCAGCGTAAACGCCCTGGACGTTATACCAGTTAAGAAAGATCCTCGCTATCTGTTCGGCTAATTGAGGTTTACCTTGATTAATTAACCATTTTAATACTGGCTGTAAACTACGTTCGTTTAGCGTACCACCGATTGATAATATGCCCCAAAGAATACGGTGTAAAACTGTCATTTGAATCATCATCTTTACCTCGAAAGTAGGATGTTTCTGATAAAAAACTACTCCCATTTTTCCTCTTTGAATCTCTCGCTCAATCATCTGAGGAATTTGTTCTAAGTTAAACGCAGGATGCCAATGATAGCCGACAGCTTGCGGACATTTGATTAGTCTTAAATTTAGGTGTTTTAAGCGTACTCCTAATTCTAAATCTTCCCAGCCATAAAGTTGAAAACCCGTGTCAAATAAACCTGCTGCTTCTAACCATTTACGAGCGATCGCTACATTGCCAGTTGCAAAATAAGCAGCGGAAAAGTCGGTTATTTTGTAAGGTTCAGAAGTGGGATTATCAAAGTTATTAGTATTAATTACTGCGCCATAAGTAAACAGGCGATCGCTTTCTAGATCTTGCTCAGCTTTGATTAAAGCAGCGGCATGAGATTGTAAAAAACTTGAGGTAACAACTAAATCACTATCAATAAAAACTATGGTGTTGCCCGTAGAATTTTGAACGCCTAAATTTCTAGCAGCAGCAGCGCCTTGATGATCCTGTTCTAATACTTTTACATGAGGCAACTTGGCTTGATTTTCTGCTAACCAAACTAAGGTTTGATCCGTCGAACCATCGTCAACTAATACTATTTCATATCCGTCAATCTTGTTATCGGTTAATTCCTGTTTTTCTAAAGCAACAAGACATTTCTGAAGTATCGGTAAACGATTGTAAGTAGGAATTACCACACTAATATACATCTATAGAAGCTCTGGTTTTAAAAAACCCAAGTATAACATCCGAACTTGTGATCAAGTATTGACTACTTTTGACTTCTTAAGATACGCGATTCATCTTTTTCAATAACATTTCAATCATGGGTGCATCATCACTATCAGGAGCAAGTTTAAGAAAATATTGTAGATCAATGATTGCTTCCTCCCAACGGTTTACTTGGTAATAGAGCAAACCGCGATCGCGTATTTCGGCGACATTTTGCGGAAATATTTTGAGAATGGCACTCATAATTGATAAAGCTTTATCTATCTCTTGGCGGTGTAGATAGATAAACTTGAGGTTGTTGAGCATTCTGGCTAGTATTTGCTTATTAGTTACGGGCTTAAGCCAGCTAGGATCGAGCTTAACTTGTTGATAAATCTGATCTAGTCTCATTTGACAGTCGTGTTTGAATAAAATTTCCCCTTGGTTAAACGCATCGATAAAAATCTCGGAAGCTTCAAATTCAGGACGAATTAAGAAATGTCCAGGCATACCAATTCCTACCATGGGAAAATTAAGCCGTTTAGCGATCGCTAAATAAATTACGGCAAGAGTGATGGGAATTCCTACCTTCGTGTCAATTACTTGATGTAAAAAGCTATTATTTGGATCGTAATAATTATGTTGATTACCGCGAAATTCTAAGCGATCAAATAAATGCTCATTGATTGATTTAATTACTTTTAAAGGGTAGCGTTCAGTTGGTAGTTGTGGTTGAATTTCTAAAGCGATCGCCGTTAAAATATCTAAATATTTTTGGATATCTAAATGGGGATCTTCTGCTTGGGCATAGCAAAGAGCCGCTGTGGCTAAATCGATTTGCTCATCTGGTTGGTTAATTTCTTGGTAGAAGCTATGCCATAGTAGTTGATTGTCCATGAAACCCAGATTTAGTTATTTTAATCTATTTAAATTATGGTAATATTTTTCGGTATTTACTGAATAGCTTTTAGTAAATGTTTATTCAATTTTAGTAACGTTGATCAAAGAAGTTAAAAATTTCCCCAACCAAAGTGAACGTTGCTTCCTTAGTCACTGTTTCAATTATTCTCCTGCTTTTAGCTACTGGTGTTGCTCTGCTGACGCGACAACTTCGTATTCCCTACGTTACAGGTTTAGTGTTAGCTGGCTTGCCGATCACTGAGCTACTGTCTCGTCCCGTTGGTTTAGAACCTTCTTTGGTTTTGAATCTTTTCCTGCCGATTCTCATATTTGAAGCTGGTATCAATACAGATACTAGCCGTCTACGTAGTACTTTTAAACCAATTGCCCTCCTAGCTGGCCCAGGGGCTGTGTTTTCTGGTGTTATTATTGCTCTTGTCTTGAAATTTGCGCTGGGACTGGCTTGGATACCTGCTCTCTTGATAGGAGTAATTCTGGCAAACACTGATACGGTTTCCATGATTGCCGTTTTTAAGGATATACCAGTTCCTGCTCGACTTTCTACCATTGTGGAAGGGGAAACCCTATTTAATGATGCTGCTGCCTTAGTTGCGTTCAACCTGATTTTACAAGTATATTCGACAGGTTCGCTCACTTTACTAGAGGGAATCCAACAAATGCTATTTATCTCTCTGGGAGGCTGTCTCGTCGGGTTAGTCTTGGGCTACTTAAGTATACCTATCTTTGCCCGTTTAGATGATCCTCTGAGCAGTCTTTTATTGACAGTGGCAGTTGCCTTGGGAACTTTCCAAGTTGGGCAATTTATCGGTGTATCAGGTGCTGTGGCGGTAGTTGTCGCTGGATTGATTTTCGGGAATTTAGGGCTTTCTCGCAAAGCCTCTGCTTCTAGTCGTATAACTTTGTTAAGTTTCTGGGAATATGCCAGTTTTACTGTCAACACTTTTATTTTTTTGCTGATTGGTGTAGAAATAAATTTGATAACGCTCTGGAAGACTCTACCTGCGATTCTACTGGCAGTTTTGGCATATCAAGTCGGACGAGTTCTTACAGTCTATCCCCTGCTAGCGATAGTGCGTTGGTTTGATCGTCCAATTCCGCTGCGCTGGCAACATTTACTTTTTTTAGGCAACATCAAAGGCTCACTTTCAATGGCTTTAGCGTTAAGTTTACCCACTACTCTGCCGGGGCGAGAAAGTCTCATCGCTTTAGTTTTCGGCAGCGTGCTAGTGTCGTTAGTAGGTCAGGGGTTAAGCTTACCTTGGCTGGTAAAACGCTTAAAATTATCTAAGTTTTCCAAAGCTCAGCAGCAGATTGAACAATTACAAGCCCAATTAATCACGGCTAAGGCAGCGCAGGATGAATTAGACAGCCTGTTGAAGTCAGGAATATTACCAAAAGCTGTATATGAACAGATGCGTTCAGCTTACCAAGTGCAAATTGCTGGTGCCGAAAAAACATTACGAGAATTCTATAATCGCCGCCAGAATGAATTTGAGACTCAAAGTGGCGAACACAAAAAACTTGATGCTGTTCGTCGTCGATTGCTACTAGCGGAGAAGGTAGCATTAAACGAGGCAATACGTAAGCGAATCCTCTCAGAAGAAATTGCCCGTGTCAAGCTAAAAGGAATTGATGAGCAATTGCTGAAACTAGAAGATGATTGATCAATTTTCAAGTCCCCTGCTTTGGAGATCAACTTTGGTTGTTGGGTTGATTTTTGATTACCTTGCCAGGACTAACAAAAGAAACTCCTTGCTGGGATTCAGTCGCAATCATCACTGCTTCTACTATAGGCTCAGAAACTTCTGTTTGGGCTATCCACTCGACAATAAAATTGGCACCCAAACCTCCGTTGATATCGGTTCTACTGATAAAAAAATCTGTAGAAGCGAGGGAATTAAGTTGAATAGGACGATCTAAGTACTGCTTAACTAATTTACCGTTTGAGTCATAGTAGCGTACAGAAGTGATGATGATAGATTTATTTAAATCTGTATTACGAATACTGAGTGTAGCTGCTAAATTTAAAATCTTTTGCTGATTTTCATGATAGATATGGGAATAGATAGGTACATAGATAGTTTGACCCATTGCTATCTGAAAATTTTGATCCAGAGTCACTACCTGTTGAGATGAATTGACCTGATTATTATGAGATTGTGACGTTGACGAACTCTCCAATGATGTGCAAGACGCTAGAAAAATAACGCCAATTGCCCAATAAAAATGCGGATATAGCTTCATTAAACTTATTTGCAGCCTTCAATAAAATCAATTACTTGATGCAGTGAATCAGGTTTGGTCACAATTAACACAGTTGAGTCAGGTTCGAGTACTGTACGACCGTTAGGAATTGTTAAATCTTCGTGGGGATGAGGTTGATAGCCAATAATTAAAGAACCACTGGGAAAACGGAGATCTTGAGCAATTTCAGCAACACTACGACCAACCACATAGGAATTGTTGAGAATGGAAAGTTTCAATACCTCAATCTGTCCTTGCTCAAAATGCATCATTGATTCTATTTGTGGATACTCAATAGCATTTACCATCGTAGTAACTGCTAAATCTACAGTACTAATGATATGGTTTGCTCCTGAGAAACGCAGTGGTTGGGCAAAATCAGCATGACGCATCCGAGACATAATATGGGGAACACCATAATGTTTAGCAAGAGTTACCATTGCTAAGTTTAAAGCGTCACTTCTCAAGACGGCTGCTAAAGAATCAGCTTTACCAATCCCAGCTTCTAACAACATTTCTGTACTGACTGCACTTCCTTCAAAAGCGATCGCTCCTACTTGTTCACGGGCATAACGGCAAGCAGTAGGGTCATTATCAATAAGGGCAACAGTGTGTTTTAGTTCTACTAGTTTCTGCGCTAAACTTAGTCCGATTAATCCTGCACCACCAATTAGCACGTACATAGCTGCTCCTGATATTGTAATTTTAATATACTAGTCTGGATCAAAGATTAGCCAGCTTCCTTAATAGATAAACCGATCCGTTTGAGCTTTTCGTTAACTTCTAAAACCTTTACTTTTACTATTTGTCCGACTTTTACTATTTCATTAGGGTCTGATATAAAGCGATCGCACAGTTGAGAAATATGCACCAAGCCATCTTGATGTACGCCAATATCAACAAATGCTCCAAAGTTAACCACGTTAGTTACTACTCCTTCTAAAACCATCCCTTCAGTCAAATCTGCGATCTCAGCAACACCTTCTTGAAAAGTGGCATATTGAAATTGCTCTCTGGGATCTCTTCCTGGTTTTTCTAATTCGGCGATCGCATCTTGGAGAGTAGGTAAACCAATCTCTTCGGTGACAAACTGTTTGAGATCGAGACTTTTAAGGCGATCGCTCACTTGCGTAATTTTATTTAAGGGTACATTCAAGCTGAGAGCAATCTGTTTAATTACCCCGTAGCTTTCTGGATGCACCGCCGTGTTATCCAAAGGATTTTCTCCATCACGAATACGCAGAAATCCTGCGGCTTGTTCGTAAGTTTTCTTACCTAATTTTGCCACTTTTAAGAGTTCTTTGCGGTTATTAAATGCTCCGCGATCATTACGATAAGCCACTATATTATTGGCAATTGACCCCGAAATTCCTGATACAAAGGTTAGCAATTCTTTAGAAGCAGTATTGAGATCTACACCTACATAATTAACGCAGCTTTCCACAGTTTCCTCAAGCTTTTGTTTAAGTAGCTTTTGATTTACATCATGCTGATATTGTCCTACCCCAATAGATTTCGGATCTATTTTGACTAACTCAGCTAAGGGATCTTGTAATCTTCTGCCGATGCTAATTGCACCACGTATAGTAAGATCTAAATCGGGAAATTCCTCTCGCGCTACATCACTTGCCGAATAGATCGATGCCCCCGACTCGTTAACAATTACCTTAATTGGTTGTTGCTTAATTTCGGTTAAAACTTCGCCAATAAAGCGATCCGTCTCACGAGAAGCTGTACCATTACCAATAGCAATCAATTCAATCTGATATTTGCTAATCAGATCTTTGACGCTTTGGGCTGCCTGTTTTCTTTTAGCTTCCCCCGAATGAGGAAAGATTGCCTGGTATTTTAGATATTGACCTGTATCTGACAGCACCACCGCCTTACATCCCGTCCGAAATCCAGGATCAATTGCCAGAGTAGGTTTTCTCCCCGCAGGAGAAGCCAGTAAAAGGTTGCGTAAGTTAGCTTCAAAAGTTTGAATGGACTCGATGTCTGCGTATTCTTGGCGATCGCTTCTCACTTCCCGAATTAAAGCAGGCTTTAGTAGACGATTAAACGCATCTTGGAGCATTGTTTGATAAAATTGTCTTAGACTCGGGCATTTAGTGCTAATTTTCCGTTCCAAGTAAGTCATTACTTCCGACTCTTCATAAGCAATATCTACGCTCAATATCCCCTCCGCTTCACCACGATATAAAGCCAAAATGTTATGTGGTGGAATTTTACTTACCCCATAGCTATAGTTGCGATACATTTCATACTTGGTACTGCCTTGGGGATGTTCGCCTTTGATTTGCGAGACAAATACTCCTCGTTTCAACAGGTATTCCCGTAAATAAGCTCTAATTTCAGCATTTTCTGCTATTTGCTCTGCCAAAATATCTGCTGCACCTAATAATGCTTGTTCTGAAGAATCGACTCCTTTTTCGGGATTGATATATTTATGAGCTTCTGAGTCTAAAGATAGATTAGATACCCGTGGTTGATTATGCAATTTAATCCACTCTGCTAAAGGTGCTAATCCTTTCTCTTTAGCAATAGTAGCCCTAGTACGTCGCTTTGGTTTGTATGGTAGATATAAATCCTCTAGTTCCGTTTTATTCAAACAGGCGGTTATCTTTGCCCCCAGTTCAACCGTTAATTTTCCTTGAGAATTAATTTCTTCAACAATCTTGGCTTTACGCTTTGCGAGTTCATCTAAATAAGTGTAGCGTTCAAAAATATCTCTCAGCTGCACTTCATCCAATGAGCCTGTTTGTTCCTTACGATAGCGGGCAATAAAAGGAACTGTTCCACCTTCTAGCCACAGATCTAGCGCATTGTTTAATTTGCCTGAGGATAAGGAAAACTCTTGAGCAATCAGTTGCCGAATGTCAGTCATAGGAAATTTAGAAACTACACCAAAAGGGTAACAGCTTTCAAAGGACAATTCTGATTATATATATTGCTCTTAGCTTTTAGCTTTTAGTAAAATATAACCATGTCAAAAAATCATACCTCGATTCAGCAACGCCGTTTTTCGCACTAATCGAGATATCCACTACCTTAATTATATTAGTCGCTCAAAACTGGTAAGACCAGTCTTTTTGACTCCCACTTAACGGTACTAGGGTTGTTGATAGCTTGCCACCCTAACCATTAGTTCTCCCTGTTGTGGATCGCGACTAAAAATAAACTCTCCCGATCTTTTTTCTTGGCGAGAGAGAAAATTGATTTGTTGATTAGCAGTTTCTACAGTCTCTTGAGCAATCGAAAGTTCGCCCACCACTTCTACCGCATTAGCAGTTTCTCCCCCATAGTTGCTCACGGTAAAAGGCACATAATACTGCTGGTTAACCTGTCGAATTTCTGAGGTCGTGACCGATAAGATTGGCGGGTTAGTATCTCCTGTAATCCAAGTGTAGCAAACCAAGCCGACAATAATACCTACTATCGATAAAGACAGACCAAAGCTAACTTTTTCTGCCAGCGATCGCCCCCAAGCATTTTTTGACATTAATTTACTGTTTAATTAAGATTTCATGTTTCAACTAGCTTACACTGCTAAACGACCCGCAGCACCACCAACGCTGGCAGGTAAGCCCAAAATTATGCCGTAGCGCAACCAGAGAAACCAAGGATCGCTAACAGAAATCTTTTGAAAAAACCACAGCATCATCATACCGACAAACAAAGACACGATATAAGAGATAACTGTTTCGCTTTGAGGAGTTTGGAATAAACCTGATTGCTGTCGACGCTGTTGATAGTTAGCAATTTTTGAGGCAAAAACAATGCCATAGGAAATTAATAAGGAAGCTACGATAATCGCTAGTAGTTCCCAAGCAGAAGCAGAGGCTGCCAACATATCTATTTCATCGGTAGGTGCAATGCTAAAGGCGATAAATAAAGTTCCAATTAAGGTGGCACTGAAATCGGCGATGGTATCGCGCCAGACTATTGACTTCTGATTGCGGGAGGAGGATGGAGAACTGCTGCGATGATTTGCATCTAAATCAACGGTGGCCTCACCGCTCAATAGCGATCGCGAAAAGGCTACCCCAAAAGAAAAAGGAACACTTTCAAAAATAATTTGACCTAACGCTTCGGATAAAGATGTTTGCAAATCAATTCGTCTTAAGATAACTAACATTAAAGTCGAACAAACCATTCCCACAGCTAAAGTTTCAAACGTTTCGGCGATCGAGCCAGGCCAGGTTTCGCTTTCTTGTGGTCGAAAACCTTCAATCCGATTAATTAACAACACGATAATAAAAGTAATGGTCAAGATGCCTAGTAAAACTGGCGGTTGAACATAAGCTCCAATAAACCAGACTTCCATCGTATACAGCAAGGGAATACCAAAGAGAAAGCCTCCTGAAGCACCGCTAATAATTTCTTGAAATTCTGCTTGCCAATCGTCGCCAGATGCACGGCGATCGCCCAAGGATTGATTACGATTACTCACAACGACTAAAGCCAAACCCGCTCATTTTAAACAGCAAAAAGGTCGGTAGACCTATTTTAGTATAATCGGTTACCGACCTCAGGGGATTGACGAACTTTATTTGACGCGATTTAGCGCGCATCTGTACCCTGGTTGGGAGAGCCAGGTACACTGTCTCTTGCTCCTGGTGCTTCTGGTGCTGCACCCTCACGAGTGTCTTGCTTAGTTTCCATACCTGTTTGACGATCTTCTGGCTCGAGTCTAGTTTGTTTGCCGCCGCTTGCCGTGGTAGTTTCCTTGTCGTTTTCTGGTGTATTATCCATAATCTAATTTAATTTTTTGGTTATTTAAATTTTTAGTTCTACGTTCCATTATTAATAAGGAGCAAAACAAATCAACCTATCTTTAGATATAAAAAATTAGGTCAAAGAAATTTGACTTTAATCAACACCACTAAACCCCCAATATAGAGATATAGAGAACAAATGTTCGTTATTGATAAGACTTAACTCGCACAAGAGCCAGGTAAATTCAAGTCAATCCAGATAATTTCTCTTGGCCTTTTCTTAAGATCAGCACACGCTCCTTAATTGAAGTTCAAGCTTGCCGTATATCTTTAGCTGTACTTGTCATTTTAATCATCTATCCCCTAAGTAAGATGAAAAGTAATGACATTTTAAATAACCTTAAAGAGAATAAATAAATCAAGTACATCCAGGAGTTATTTACCTATGGCTTTAGCTAAAATTGCTGATCTATATCCTAATTATAAAGAAGACATTTTCGGCGGCGAAGATATCAAAAGTTTCTCAGTTTATGACAATACCAACGACAAAATAGGTTCAGTTCATGACATTATTGTTGATGAGTCTGGTCGTTTCCGTTATTTAGTACTAGATACAGGGTTCTGGATTTTTGGTAAAAAAGTATTATTGCCCGTCGGTAGAGCCAGCATCGACTATAGTCAAGGGCGAGTTTACGCTAAAGGCTTAACCAAAGAGCAAGCTGAAGGCTTGCCTAAATACGATGATGATATGACCATTGACTACGACTACGAAGAACAAGTCAGACTGGTTTATCGCGGACAAGAGTATGAACCTAATAGTACTGTCCAAACCACAGGTACTTATGACCGCGATACATATAATTACGACGATCACGATTCAAGCCTATATGCTCACCAAGAGGTAGATACAAATGATCGCCAAAACCTCAAGCTCTACGAAGAACGCTTGGTTGCTAACAAAGAGCGTTTCCGCGCTGGTGCAGTCAGTATTGGCAAAAGAGTAGAAACTGAAACTGCTTCTGTATCTGTGCCTGTAGAGAAAGAGAGAGTGGTTATCGAACGTAACACTCCTACAGAAGGTAGAACAGTTACACCTGGCGAAGCTAATTTCCGCGAAGGCGAAGTCGCCAGAGTAGAAGTATACGAAGAAACTGCCGATGTTGAAAAGCAAGCTTTTGTTCGTGAAGAAGTGAGCGTACGCAAAGAGGTAGAACAAGATACTGTAGAAGCGCGTGAAACAATTCGTCGTGAAGAATTGGAAGTTGAAACTGACGGAGATGCAGTCATCAATCGCGATCGCGACATCAACCGCGATCGCAACATTTAAGTCAAAAATCAATTAGCTGGAGCATTAATGCAGGTAGGGTATCATGCTCTACCTGTACTTATTTAAAATAAGATCCTGACATTATGGCTTTAAGTAAAGATAGCGATCGCTAAAGTCTTCGTCTAGATCTAGTTAATCAACTGATGACAAGCAACCGAACCAATTACTAGAAGCAATAACCATCCTCTTTATATATATGATAATTACCAAATGAATCCTACTCCTAACCAGAATTTAGACAGTTCGGAAATAAAACAAATTACTTTATTAGAAGAAAAATTACAGGTAAAACGTCGCAAACGCAAGGTTGGTGAGGTTATCGTGCGTAAGCAAGTAGAAACCCGCATGGTACAAATACCTCTTCGACGAGAAACATTAATTGTTGAAAGAACTGGCAGCAATCCTGAACGTTTGACAGAGGTTGTTATCTCCGAAAATCAAGTAAATGGATTTAAATACGGGGAGTTAGATAACCAGGCTCAGCTCAGTGTTTCTCGCAGTAGCTACCTCAGTCTACAAACAGCACAAGAGCTATTAGAAGCGATCGCCCATCTTGCCTCCGCCAACAATGCTAAAATTCGGGTCGAAATTGTTACCGACAGTTCTCAAGCTCAGATAGAGCATCAAAATATCTGCGATCGCTATTGCTAAGAGCTACAGATCGATAGTTGGAGTCTTGGTCTTAGTACCATGTATAGCGCTACGCGCAAGTACCACAAGGGCGATCGCTTAGCTAGTCCTAAAGAACGACACGCAGTTAGTCCGTGCATGATAAGCTTCGCAAATGCTTTAGCATATAACATCAGAAGTCTACAGCTAGCTGATTTCAAGTTGGCAGAATGTCCTAACTTTAATGCGTAGTGCTATATTAGCTCTCAGCTTTCCAGTCTCAAAATTCAATGACGCGATCGCGATGAAAGTATTTGGTATTTTGTACATTACTACAATGCTTCATTACATCTTTAGCACTACCAAGAAATTTAATCGTGAGTTATGACGAGAATTTTGTGGTTAGATAGAATCATAAAGTGGTAGCTAACTATACGATTCAAGAACTGCAATGAGCAAAACCGTCGCTGAGATCATGACTGCTGAGCCGATTACAGTATCACCTGAAACATCGCTACAAGAGGCGATTCAACTTTTAGTCGAGCGGAAAATTAGCGGGTTGCCTGTAGTAGACAATCGAGGACAGTTGGTAGGGGTCATTTCAGAAACCGATCTTACCTGGCAGGCTACAGGAGTAGATCTGCCTCCCCATGTGATGTTTCTCGACAGCATAATTTATTTACAAAATCCAGCCAAACATAACCAGGAATTACATAAAGCCTTGGGGCAAACTGTGGGGGAAGTGATGAGCGATCGCCCAGTAACGGTAAAGGGAAGCCAGTTAGTCCGCGAAGCGGCTCGAATTATGCACGACAAAAAAGTACGTCGTCTGCCCGTAGTAGATGATCACTCCCAGCTAATTGGCATTATTACTCAAGGAGATGTAATTCGGATGATGGCAAATTCATAGCTTGTGGTCAAAGTTATTCAAGTCCAGGTTAAGTAACTTGAACGGCATTTTATGTGGACCAGATTTATTTAAAACCAGCTTAAATTCAAAAGTTTTAATCATGAGTATTACACCAGAATCAGTTAAAGATTTGCTAAATTCCGAAGACTTTGGCGAACGTATTCGCGGGTTAAATCAATTGCGGCAAATTGAACCAAAAACCGCTTTTGTCATGGTTCAACCGATGATTACCGATAATAATACCCGTGTACGCTATGCAGCGGTTAGTCAGCTAGACACCTTGGGGACAACTGATAAAGATGCTGCTTTAAAAATGCTGCGCGATCGCTTATTTAACGATCCAGAAGCAGATGTCCAAGCAGCAGCAGCCGACGCGATTGGTGGCTTGAAATTGGTTGAAGCTTTTGAGGATTTGGCTAATGTTTATCACGACACCTCAGAATGGCTAGTTCAGTTTAGTATTATTGCTGCTTTAGGTGAACTAGGAGATCCTCGCGGTTTTGCTTTGTTAGAAGAAGCTCTACACTCTGACAACAATCTTTTGCAGACGGCAGCGATTGGCTCAATGGGTGAATTAGGTGATCCTCGCGCTATTCCTTTATTGACTGCATTTGCCGATCATGAAGACTGGCAAATACGCTACCGCTTAGTGCAGGCTCTCGGTAGACTGGGAGGCGAAGAAGCGAAAACAGTTATTACTAAGCTAGTAAATGATCAATCTAAACAGGTTGCCCAAGAAGCAAAAAACAATCTTTAGTCATTGAGGCTCAAGACTAAATGAATCAAAAGTGCTTCAGGAAAATAAATTTTTGCCAAACTAAAGTTTAAATGTCAAATTAAAGGTTAAGATTCGCTTATTCATTGAATGAATCGTATCTAATGATTGATCACGCTTAAGTAGCCAGTTGTTGCCATTCATGTTATTCAAACTTTTGAGCATCATTTCTTTATCTCTGATTGCTCTGTTCGTACCTGCTAGTTCTAGCTTAGCCAAATCAAATTCTTACATAGTGGCTCAGGTAAACAAGCTAGAACTTAATAATTTGCTTATGGTAGGCAAGCAATATGTAGAAGAGCAAAATTATGAGCAAGCTCTAGCAACATATGAACAAGCAGCAGCTCTCGATCAAGAAAACGCCCAAATTTTTTCAGGTATTGGCTATGTTCAGACTTTGAGAAAAGATTATCGTGCTGCGACAAAAGCTTATCAGCAAGCCATTGATCTAGCTCCAGAAAATCCTAAGCTTTATTATGCCCTCGGGTTTTCTTTAGGTAATGCGGGAGAAAATCTTCAAGCAGCTCAAGCTTATCAAACAGCGATTGAACTAGAACCAGATAATTTGCAAAATCATCTGGGCTTGGCAGTGGTACTAGTAAGAGCCAAGGAATATGAGCGAGCAATTGCAGCCTATCAGCGCATTTTGACTTTAGACCCCAATAATGAACAAGCTTACAAACTTGCCTCTCGTCTTCTCATTGAACAACAACGCTACCCAGAGGCGATCGCTCTGTTACAAACGGCAGCTCAACAACAGCTTTATGACCCTGATTTGAAGCTACAGTTAGCCGCAGTCTTATTGGCTCAGGGAGATATTGCAGCAGGGCTACAAAGTTTAGAGTTGGCAAAAAAAACCGCTCCTCAGAATCACCTCATTTATCTGCAAATTGCCAATATCTTGTATCAACAGGGAGAGTTGGAACAAGCATTAGCAGAATATGAATGGGTAGCCAGACTAAAACCTGATTTTGCCTTAGCTATTGAGGGAGCAGGAAAAGTCTATTTAGCTCAGCAAAACTACTCAAGAGCGATTGTTAACTTTCGTCGACTCACCGAAATTGCCCCTAATAACCCTGTCGGATATCACAAGTTGGGTATCGCTCTTCAAGCCAGAAATAGAGAAGAAGAGGCGATCGCCGCTTTTAACCAGGCCCAGAAACTCTATCGCAGCAATGGTAATACTGAAAAAGCTCATAAGGTTGGAGTAATGATTGAACAAATCGATAATCCTACTACCGTACCTAATTAAGCCAAACTCAGGTTATTTAGGCGTTGCTCGCCCTCAACCACAGGGGCAGCTCAACTTTGACAACTAGGACAGAAATGAGCTGATCGCCCGCCTAATTTGGTCTTTTCAATGGGCGTATCACAGACACGACAGGGTTCGCCTTTTCTGCCATAAACCAAGGCTGCGTCACCATAGTTACCGCTAACGCCCAATAAATCGAGAAAATCGCTAAAGGTAGTACCACCTTGATCTATGGAAATTTGTAAGACATCAATAATTGCTTGATGTAATCGCTTAATCTGCATCTGTGTAAGATTAGCTGCTACCGTATTAGGCAAAATACCGCTTTGAAATAAAGCTTCATCGGCATAGATATTGCCAATGCCTGCCACAATACTTTGATTTAACAGTAGAGTTTTGATCGGACAACGGCGATTATTTAATTTAGTCGTCAAGTAATTAAGCGAAAAATCTGCGTCAAAAGGTTCTGGCCCTAATCTTTCTAAACCTGGGATCACTTTGGCAATCGGAATCTGAGGCGGTACTAACCAAAATTTACCAAAAGTACGAGTATCAACAAAGCGCAATTCTTGCTCTTCGGCAAAAAAGAGACGGATACGGGTATGTTTTTGCAAAGGGGTATCTTGTTTTACCCATAATAGTTGACCAGTCATGCGCAGATGAACCCCTAACCAGCCAGCAGGTTGTGATATGTTCGTTTCTAACTCAGCCAGTAAATATTTACCCCGTCTGTGCCACTGGGCGATCGCAACTCCTGTAATACCCTGCTCAAATTGCTCTAGATTAGGTGGGTAAGCTAGTGTCCTAGCTAATAAAACTTCCACCTTCTGGATTGGTTGTTTGGTAGTTAAATTATTTAATCCGCGTCGGACTGTTTCTACTTCTGGTAGTTCGGGCAAGGTGCATCTTCCTTAACTAAAGGCAGTTCCCAGTCTAGTTTACCAGCCTCGATTAAGTTAAGTAGATCTTAGATCCTACTTTGATCAAGGGTGGGAATTACTTCCTCGGCAAAACTCTGAGTTGGAAAAAACTCAAATGGCCCCGCGATTGATCCCCAAATTAGTTCATCTGTTTCGGGATCGCGTCCGCGATCGTAGCTAGTTAATTGGCGATCGGTAATTTCAAAGCTATTATCTAAATAAGTTATTTTACCCTTGCGTTCTACGATACAGGCTTTGCCAGGTTTAATTTGTCCTTGAAAACTACTGCCTGTCCAGGTTACATTCATGTCGCAACCCTCCATTTTTTCAACTAAATCAGGAGTGAGTGTGCTTAATAGGTCTAGGTTACGAGATGCACCATAGAACTTTTCTTGTTCTCTTACTTTGTAGTTTTCTAATTCGATGCGATCGCCTACCACACTTAATTTAATAATCCGCAAACGATAGGGTTGATCGAGCATAAAATCGTAAGCCTGTTCCAAAAAGAGGCTGGTGCCGTCAAGCAGATCCCCGGGTAAGGGACGCATACAAACACGAATATGCGCAAAAAAAGGTGGATTAGCATAGGCTTGAGCTTGATTACTAAAGTCTGATGCCATCCAACGGGCAAGAGTAGTTATATCTTGGGAATGAGACATTATATCGATGCTTGCTAAAAATTTCAGTATTGCTTTTCTTTGATTTTATAGTTATTTCCCATGAGAACGGTAAGTTGTTTTTAGGCAGAAGGCAATTATATCAGGGATTTAATTTGACTTCTGACTTTATCCTCATTGGCTTAAGGACAAGTGCGTAGCGGGACTAGCTAGCCAGCAATTAGTAAAAATTATCTTTGAGGCAATTAAATATTAGTTTATTTTTACTAAAGTCTCAAAGCTATATTTTGTCCGTTTTGTTAAAGATTTTAGTGAATAAAATTGGGCAATTGACATCTTTGATACTAAAACTAGCTCCAACCTTTATCTTTTTTTGTTAAGGTATGCAAAGTCAGGAAAATATCTAAAAAATACAATGTGTTATGCAAAACATTCATCCAAATATTCAGCAGGTATTTATGTATTTAGATTTGCGTTAGGCTAAATAGTACAAATAAAGAACTGTCAACCACAGATTTTTAATTTGATTCTATTTAAAGTACATTTTTTAAAGGCAATCTGTTTTTATATCTTGTTCAAAAAGAGAAATAAGCCTATAGACAAGGAGTTTAAGCTACAAACAATGACTAATATGTCAAAACAAAATAGTATTTGTTAATAAATCTAGTAAATACCAAATATGATCAAGCATCAACTCTATCTATCAAAATAATCGAATAGACAATTGACTTAGGCAATTGTCATAATTCATAAGCATAGTGAGGTTTTCATTTATGAATATCAAAGGAAAAACAGCTTTAATTACTGGTGCTTCTCGTGGTATTGGAAAAGCGATCGCTTTGGAACTAGCGCGACAAGGTATTCAACATTTACTATTAGTAGCCAGGGATCGTCAAAGACTAGCTGATGTCGCCACAGAAATTACCACTATGGGAGTTAAAGTAACTACTTTATCTTTAGATCTCACCCAAACATCTTCCATCGATATTGCGATCGCCCAGGCATGGCGCGCTCATCGACCAATTCATCTACTAGTAAACTGTGCAGGAGTTGCCCACCAAGCACCCTTTTTGGAAACTCGGCTACCACAAGTTGAAGAAGAAATTTCGCTTAACTTAATCGGGATGATGACCATTACCCGTCTTATGGCAAAACGTATGGCAAATCAAAAAGAAGGCACAATAGTTAACGTTTCTAGCTTGATGGGTAAAGTCGCAGCCCCTACTATGTCTACTTATTCGGCAACCAAGTTTGCTATTATTGGTTTTACTCAAGCCCTACGAAGCGAATTAGCCGCTCACAATATCAAAGTTGTGGCATTGCTACCAACACTCACGGATACTGATATGGCGCAGGGACTGAAGTTATTTCGCTGGGTAATGCCGATGACTCCTGAAAAGGTTGCTCAAGCATTAGTTGCGGGACTATACAAAAACTCAGGAGAGATTTTGGTAGGCTGGCAGAGTTATCTAGCGGTTTGGTGTCAGCGTATTTTTCCGCGGTTGATGCAGAAAATTTTAATGCTTGCTGCACCAAGTATTCACAACAAAATGTATGCTAAAGCTAACGGTTAATAGCATACATTTTGTACATAATTACCTGAATTAGCAACGCCCTGATTAATTTAGCTGGGATGGAAATAATTATAAATTTCCTGTGCCAAACCTCGACCAATACCCGGGGCTTCGATTAGCTTATCTACAGTTGCCTCGCGGATATAGTCAATCGAGTGAAAATGACCTAAAAGCTGCTTCTGGCGATTAAAACCCAAGCCAGGAATTTCTGCCAGACGCGATCGCCTGCTGCTTTTTAATCGCTGTTGGCGATGGAAACTAACGGCAAAGCGGTGAGACTCATCTCGTACCCTTCTAAGTAGCTGTACTCCTGGTTGTTCAGAGTCGGTATCTAAAGGATGGGACTCTCCTGGTAAAAATATTTCTTCTCTTTTTTTGGCTAAACTAACTACCTTGACTACATCTAAAAGATTCATCTCTTGCAGTATTTTAACCACTGAAGATAATTGCCCTTTACCACCATCAATCATCAGTAGATCGGGAAAGTCTGCTTTGCTTCCTGCTTGCTGTTTAAAATTATCCCAGGAAATGCCTTGCTCTTGGGCTTCATGTTGATACTTGCTAAAGCGACGGTTAATTACCTCCGCCATTGAAGCAAAGTCATCGGAACGTCCGATTTTAACCTCGGGATTTTTAATTTTGTAATGACGGTAATGTTGTTTAGCAGGAACACCGTCCACAAAGACTACCTGGGAAGCTACGGCGTTTGAACCCTGTATATGAGAAATATCATACCCTTCAATGCGTTTAGGCAGTTCAGGTAAATCGAGAATTGTCGCTAAATCCTGTAACGCCTGCGTATTGCGATCGCTTACTCGTTGAGTACGTTCTAGTTCATAATTGGCATTGCGTTCCACCATTTCAATTAGTTCAGCCTTAACCTGTCTCTGAGGATTGACTAGGCTAACTTTGCGACCTTTTTGATCGCTCAACCATTCAGTTAAAATTTCTGCTTCTGGTAATTCGTGCTGCACTAAAATTTCGGTCGGAATTTCTACCGCTTCTACCGTAGCGTAATGTTCTTCTAATACCCGCTGTAAAATTGCCCCAGGCATACCAGACTTAGCATCGGCAAAAAAGCCCAACCGTCCGACTAATTTACCCGCACGTATTTGAAATAGTTGAATACAACAGTGTTTATCGTCTGTAGCCAGTGCGATCGCGTCACGAGAGACTGTATCATCAGGGAGAGATACTTTTTGCTCGGCATTTAGATTATGCAAGGCTTTGAGGCGATCGCGATATTGAGCAGCCTGTTCAAAATCCAATCTGGCGACTGCTTTTTCCATCTGCGCTGTTAATGTCTTTACCAGTTCATCACTCCTGCCTTGGAAGATCATCGCTACTTTCTGAACAATCTTTTTATATTCTTCGGGAGTAATCATTGATTGACATACCCCTGGACATCTTCCCATATCGTAGTTGAGACAAGGACGATCTTTAAACAGAGGCTTGGGACGCTGACGCAGAGGGAAAACTCGCTTAATTATATGCAGGGTGTAGCGCAGCAGACGAGTATCTACATAAGGACCATAATAGCGATCGCGCTTATTGGTTGCCCGACGTTTGCGGGTAATAAAAATACGGGGATAATCTTCAGACCAAGTAATACAAACATAAGGATATTTCTTGTCATCCTTAAGCAAGACATTATAGTAAGGCTGATGTTTTTTAACTAAGTTAGCCTCTAACGCCAACGCTTCGGCTTCGGTGTCGGTAACAATAAACTCAATCTCCGTTACCTGACGTACCATCATGGCAATACGATCGCTAAGTTTTTGCGCGTCACGAAAATAAGAACGGACTCGCGATCGCAGCTTTTTAGACTTGCCGATATATAAAATGTCCCCGCTACTGTTGCGCATAAAATACACTCCTGGTTCGGGGGGAATCTCCTTGAGACGAGCTTCCAGGCGTTCTAGCTGCTTTAATAGTGGTCTGTCAGTCGATAGATTCATTAGTTTAAATTGCTCTCTATGATGATCATAAAGGACTTTTGACTCTGACAGCTCTAATTATTAGTGATCTTGGTATGCCTGAAATTGATTACTGATTACTGGCAACTTTTTGCAATCGATAACGCACTAGAGACGCGCAGCGATAGACCATTGCCGCACGACTATCAACCTCTAGCTTGATAAAAATACGTCGTAAATGAGTAGATACTGTCCACTCGCTAATTTTTAGTTTACGGGCTATTTGTTTATTTGATTTACCATGAGCTACAAGATCGACAATCTGTAGTTCTCTCTCGCTTAATAAGTCCTGTGGGTCAAGAACTGCATTGGTTAAACTATCTTTGGGCTGGACAACTAAACAATCATGATCATTAAGATTAATTTGTCCAAAAACTGAATAATAAGCATTCTCTTGCACAATGGTTATGGAATTGCGATCGCCATTAAGTAAAGCAAAATCTGGTTGAATGATTAAAAATAGAGAATTATTAAACCAAACCTCACCCATAATCGTAAATTTGAGTGAAATAGTTTCTTTTCCTTCGTGGGTCTTTTGATAAATCGAAATACTTTTCATAGCCTAGAGTAAATATTACAAATGTTACAAAATGGATTTATTAAGTATGTCGTTGAACTAAATTTAAGTTGCAACAAGCTATCGACAAAAAGACACGAAGCTAAAGTAAACACCAAGGAGATTGAATTATAGATAGTATCCTATTCCTTTTACGTTATTCCAAAAATAACTTTCTTGTGCTAGAGCAGACTCTGAGTTGGGTTGAAATACTTTGGTAGAAGTATCAATTGCCGGTATTACTAGATGAAAAACTACTAAATTTACTCCCGCTAAAAGCAATTTACCAAGTCCCGCACGGATAATCAGCTGACGCAAATATTGACGTTCCATCGCTACGACTGAATTACGCCTACTTAAGATTTGGCAGGAAATTCCCCAGCTTTCTAATACTTTGCAGATCAAAGGAGAATTATTTTCTGAAAAATCTGTTGGTAATTGATAAGTCAAAATAAACGCCGATTTTAAGCTAGCTACTAAAGCTATTGTGTCACGAAAAGCTAAAGTCAGAACATCACTGTCACAGTATTTGGCTGCCTGTTCATTTTTTTGATCCAAAGCACTTGCCATAGCTTCCCATTGCCCAAAAAATTCAACGGATTTACGCTCAGGGAGCAGAGATTCTTGCAGACTGTCTCCTAGCCAGTACATTCCTAGTTTTGCCAGATCTTTTTGCTGCTTTTCTTTAGACCACTCATTTAAAGACCAAACTGTTTCAGCGGCTACAATATGTCTATTTAGCCCAGTACTTTTAGGAACAATTAGCTCTGGTCGATGAGCATAAAACTCAGCATTATTAACAATATTCCATAGTTCTCTTACTACCCACAATTCTATTTCTTTGCCCATATTTTCGGCGATGAGAAATCCATGATGAGATAAGGCGATCGCAGGATCGAGTACGCAACTCCAGTTTTGATATTGATTTTGCATTAAGCTTGACGATTGTGCTTTTCTAAAAAAATAAGGAACTAATTTCTGATTAAGCCGTTTTTGCAACAGCTTTTTGGGAGTTCTCATAATTTCCAACTTTAATATATTGCTTCGGCTGCTAATTTGTTGAAACGATCGCTTTTGGCTAATTAAAAGTTACCAAAACTGACTGACAAGTTTAGATAATATTTATATTTGCCAGCGAAATATTTAATTATTTAATCGTCAATGCTTGTCTGATTGGAAGTTAATCTAGGAATTGCATCATTTTACTTGACGCGAATTCGGTATAAAAGCGGCAATAGTTCCGAACCGAATTGACAGGAAGCTTATATATCTATCTTATACTTCTAAGTATACACACTTAAAAGTTAATTCATGCTAATAATGTTTATCAATAAATATCAAGAAATAAGAATTTATTGATTAAGTTTTGCTTAAATAAATGATTGTCTCAATTTACCAATGTGCTAGTTCAGGAGCTTGTCTGACAGTTACAGCATATTTTAAAATTAATTGCTCACAACCTACACCATCTTTATTATCGAGTGCCAGTCGCATTTTCGTGGTAATGCTAAACCAGTAGTTCAAACAAAGGTCATAAATCTGGATTACTCAAAATAAGTGACTAGTAATTATTTTTTGCAGAGTTTATTAATAAAAGTAATTACCGTATTTCTACTTAGCAACAACCCCAAGAGCCAAAACAGCAACTTTAATCGATAATTCACCAGCTAGGAAAGTTCTAGGTTGTACTAAGACGAAGTTAAATATAACACCTTTTAGCCAAAATAGCCAAAATAAAAATGGTTTTTTGGTGGTGATTAACTAAAACTATTGTAACCAAAGCGAGCTTTTTTACAGATATAGGTTTTACCTCAATATGATATGCCTAAATCTTTTACACGCACTAATACTCTGATGCAACTTCTCAACGAGGTTGAACAATTAGAAATGACTCTCATTGAGCATATACGGAGCAAGAAAGACATGACTTCTACAATACCTCAAGCGGCTAAAACCAGCAATCTTCAACTACAACAAACGCCCATAGCCATAGTGGGTATGGCTTCAATTTTTCCGCAATCGCGTAATCTCCAGGAATACTGGCAAAAGATTATTGGGAAAGTCAACTGCATTACAGATGTGCCAGCCAACCGTTGGAATATAGATGATTACTACGATCCAGACCCGACAGTCCCAGACAAAACCTATTGCAAAAAAGGGGGGTTTATTCCCGAAGTTGATTTTAATCCCATGGAGTTTGGTCTTCCGCCCAACCAGCTAGAAGTTACAGATATTTCTCAGCTCTTGGCTTTAGTAGTGGCGAAAGAAGCGTTAAAAGATGCGGGTTACGGCAATCTCAAACCTTTTGATCGTGAGCATACGGGAGTAGTTTTAGGCGTAGCCTTAGCGAGGCAGTTAACTATGCCTTTAGCTGCCAGGTTGCAATATCCTGTTTGGGAAAAAGCCTTGAAAAGTAGCGGTATTGCCAATGCAGATATCGAAATAATTATTAATAAAATTAAAAATTCTTATATAGATTGGTCACCCAATGCCTTTCCTGGAATGTTAGCCAATGTGGTAGCAGGCAGAATTGCCAATCGCTTTGACCTGGGAGGCATGAACTGTATTGTCGATGCTGCTTGTGCTAGTTCCTTTGGGGCGCTGTCGATGGCGATCTCTGAACTAACTTCTGGTCGAGCGAACATGATGCTGACGGGGGGTGTTGATACCGACAATTCGATTATGGCATATATGTGCTTTAGCAAAACTCCTGCTGTATCTCGTAGTGAAACAACTAAGCCGTTCGATCTCGATTCTGATGGCATGATGCTGGGAGAAGGCGTGGGCATGCTAGTTCTCAAGCGTTTGGCGGATGCCGAACGAGATGGCGATCGCATTTATGCGGTAATTAAAGGGATTGGTACTTCTAGTGATGGTCGTCATAAGAGTATCTATGCCCCCCGCCCCGAAGGACAGATGCGGGCTTTGCGCCGTGCCTACCACGAAGCAGGTTTCGAGCCGACTACCGTCAGTGCGATCGAAGCTCACGGTACGGGAACTATGGCAGGAGATCCCGCTGAATTTGCGGCACTCAAGGGGGTTTTTGGGGAGAATAATAAAATTCAACAACAAATTGCTTTAGGTAGTGTCAAGTCGCAAATCGGTCATACCAAAGCAGCAGCAGGCGCAGCCAGCTTAATTAAAATGTCGTTAGCATTGCATCACAAAATTTTACCGCCGACAATTAATGTTACCAAACCCCATCCCAAACTAGAAATTGAAAATTCTCCTTTCTACTTAAATACCGAAACTAGACCCTGGCTCAAGTCGGCATCAGTACCCAGGAGAGCTGGCGTAAGTTCCTTTGGCTTTGGTGGCACTAACTATCATATCGTTTTGGAAGAACATCAGTCCAAACAAGCAAGTGTGCATCGATTGCACACAACCCCTCAAGCTATATTGATCGATGCACCAACCTCCAACAAGTTATTAGATAGGTGCAAAGAAATACTCCATCAGCTTCAGTCTGAGACAGCAGCGGGTTATGTTGCCGAACTGGTTAATGAAAGTAAGGCTAAAGAAATCTGTGTTGATGCGGCTCGTTTGGGTTTTGTCGCTGCATCTGTAGAGGAGGCGAAGGAAAAACTACAAAAGGCGATCGCTTCTTTGTCAAGCCAGTCTCAGTCTAGTCAGTGGCATCATCCGTCAGGTATCTTTTACCGTCAAACTGGGATATCAACTACAGGGAAGATAGTTGCCCTATTTTCAGGACAAGGTTCTCAATATCTGGAAATGGGTCGAGAATTAGTGATGAACTTTCCTGCTTTGAGAGAAGCCTATACTCAAGTTGATCAACTGCTAGAACAAGAAGGTTTAAAACCGATTTCCCCAGCAGTTTTCCCGCCCCCCGTATTTGATGAGGCAGCCAGACAACAGCAGGCAAAAGCTTTACAGCAGACGGAAATAGCCCAACCCGCGATCGCTGCTTTTAGTACTGGCTTATATAAGCTTCTGCAACGGGCGGGATTTAAACCAGATTTTATCGCAGGACATAGTTTTGGGGAATTAACCGCACTTTGGGCAGCAGGTGTTTTTAGCGATGAAGATTATTTCTTCCTGGTTAAAGAACGAGGACAGGCGATGGCTACTAGTGAATCAGCTGGGGCGATGTTGGCAGTGCAGGGTGATGTCAACCAAATTAGATCGGCAATTGCCAAATTCGAGCAGATTGCGATCGCTAATTGGAATTCTCCTCGGCAGGTAGTGTTAGCAGGCGACAAAGCAGAAATTGTTCGCGCTCAAGCAGAATTAGCACAGCAAGGCTATTCCGCCGTGATTTTACCCGTATCTGCTGCTTTCCATACACCCCAGGTAGGTCATGCACAAGCACCTTTTGCCAAGGCAGTAGAAGCTGTCACTTTTAACCAACCCCAAGTTACGGTTTTTACTAACGTATCGGGCAATCCCTACCCAAGCGAACCTCAAGACTGTCAAAAAAACCTCAAAAAACATTTGCTTTCTCAGGTATTGTTTCAAGAAGAGATTGAGAACATCTATGCTGCTGGCGGGACTTGTTTTGTCGAGTTTGGACCCAGAAGCATTTTAACTCATCTAGTTAAAGAAATTCTCGGCGATCGCCCTCACCTAGCTGTGGCTTTAAATCCCAGTCGTCAGCAAGATAGCGATCGCACTTTCCGCGAGGCAGTGGTGCAGTTGCGAGTTGCTGGCTTGAGCTTAACCAATCTCGACCCCTATCAGGTGGTGCAGACCAAGCCAGAGGAAAAACATCCTTTAAACGTCAGTTTGACTAGCGTCAACTATGTCTCAGCCAAAACCCAAAAGGCTTTAGAGCAAGCGTTACAACAAGTTAAGCAGAAAAAAATAGCATCAATAGCAGCTCTCTCGCACAACAACGCAACTATCAAATCTCAGCCAAATGGTCACTCAAAAAAACTAGCTATCATGAACGAAGTATCTATGACTCCGACTCCCAATCAACCTCGACCTGCTGCCACTGACCAGCCTCTCGAACGCATTTTAAATAGCTTAGAATACAGTCTGGGTAAGTTTCACCAGCACCAACAAGAAACTTTAGCGATTCACCAACAATACTTGCAATACCAATTACAATATGTCCAAACTTTCTTTGGGTTGATGCAGCAGCAACATCAGTTATGGACAAATATGCCAACCGCCCCCCAACAAAGCGAAGTTAAAACGACCATCATCGCTAGCGCAGAAAGTAGCTTGCTCAAGTTTCAGGAACATCAAAGCAATACTTTGCGAGTTCACGAACAGTATTTAAACCATCAGGCAAAATATGCGCAAAACTTCTTCTTATTGACTCAACAAAGCTACGCACAGTTTTTATTAGGCGACTCTCAATTAGCTGCTAGTAATGGTGCAATGCCTCCTGAATTGAAAGTTTCCGACTACCCTAGCTCGGCGATCGCCTCCCTTGATCAGCTAGATGAATCTCTAGTTCTGAGTGAATCTATTAGTGCCGTGCCAGAGAAAGTACTATCTAATGGTAATGGACACTACAAGGTAGCCAATTTACCAGATGCAACAGGTAACAATAACGAAGATCATGCTCAATCTGAGTCTGTTGAAACTAAGGTGGTTCAGCTTAACGGACATCATTCACATTATTCCGCTAAGTTAGTTGATGACGCGGCTGTGTTGCCCAGTGTAGATACGGCAAAAGCAGCATCTCCCGCCCTAGAAATTGATGTTACCGCCCTCAGTGAAACTTTGGTCAATGTAGTAAGCGAAAAAACGGGCTATCCTCCAGAAATGCTAGAGCTAGATATGGACATGGAGGCAGATTTAGGTATTGATTCGATTAAGCGAGTAGAGATCCTTGGCGCACTTCAAGAGGCAATGCCCAATTTACCTCAACCCAACCTCGAAGACTTAGGCGATTTACGCACTCTCAATCAAATTATTGAATACTTACGTTCTTTTGATCGCCAAACGACGGTAGAACCAGTTGCCGATGAAACAAAACCTGAATCTGTAGCCGAAATTTTCTTACAGATCGTTAGCGAAAAAACTGGTTATCCTCTCCCTAGCTTGAATTTAGAGATGAATCTGCAAGCAGATTTAGGTATTGATACTGTGAAACGGCGTGAAATCTTTGACTCATTACAAAAGCAAGTGTCAATGTCCTTGCCGACTAACGCAGAACAATCTCTAACTCTCGCTCAGGTTATGGATTGTTTACAACCCAACCAGACTCAAAAAAAAACTCCCATGAGCGTAATAGCAAGATAAAAGGAATTGATCGCTTTGCTGTACAGCTAAAATATCTACCCGAACCAGATTGGAGTGATTTTCAGTTACCACCAGGACATATCTACCTATTAATCGATGATGGTTCGCCTCTGACAGGTAAATTAGCTGAGACTTTAACCCAACAAGGTTGGCAAGTGGTAGTTATTAGTTTCCTGCAATCTTTGAAACCAGAGGTGTCTCTACCCGCAGCCGTCAACCGCGTCGTTATCGAAAACTATAGCGAAGCAGATTTACAACAACAGCTAAAAGCGATCGCCTCTAAGTATGGTTCGATTGCAGCCATGATTTATCTTCATCCCCAGTTACCAAATCGAGAAGAGGAACACAAGATGCTCAAACAAGTATTTTTCTTAGCCAAATATCTTCAACCAACTCTCGAGAAGGCTGCCCAACAAGGATCTAGTTGTTTTATTACCGTTGCTCATCTTGATGGTGAACTAGGTACAAGTGGTCATGGAAAGAGTGCAGTTACTGGGGGATTGTTGGGACTTACAAAAGCCCTGCGGTGGGAGTGGCCATCTGTTTTTTGTCGGGCGATCGACCTGGCTGACGATTTAGATACATCAACTTCTGTTAAACATATTCTTGCCGAACTACATGACCCTAATCGTTTAATTGCCGAAGTTGGTTACAGCAGCAAGGGTAGAACTACTTTGGGCGTTGCTGAATTCAAATATGAAGAATAAAATTTCTCGTCAATGGAGATATCTTCAAAAGCTAATAATGTTTAGCTAATAGCTATTAGCTAAACATTATTTAATCGCCAACGTACGTCTATTCAATTAAAAACTGCTGTAAGATGACGCTTTATTTATTTAGTGCTGGTGCTTATTTTACTTTCTTATTATTTAGTCAATTTAGAAACAACGAATCTTCCACAATGGACTCTACATCATGGCTGGTAATTATCCTGGCTTCTGCATTATGGATCTTGGTCATTCCAATATCTTTAATCGAAATAAGATCTAAAGCTCAGACAAAAGTGCGTCTTAAAGAAACGGAAAAAGCAAGAGATTTGAAGCTAAATAGTCAGCAAATTGAATCAGTAAAACTGTTTAAGTAACTTGATCCGAAAATAATACCTGAGTACTTTTTTGAATATTCAACATATTTAATTCAATGGCACATCTTAATCAAAATACAGTATGTCTAATCAGCGGTGGTGGTAGAGGAATTACTGCCGCAGCTGCGATCGCTTTAGCCCAAGCATATCAGTGTAAGTTTATCTTATTAGGTCGTTCGGCTATTACTCAATCCGAACCCGAATGGGCGCGAGAGTGTGATCATGAAATGACTTTAAAAAAGCGGATTTTAGAATATCTGCTGCAACAAGACGAAAAGCCTACGCCCAAAATGGTACAGCAAGAATATAAATCGATTGCTGCTAAAAGGGAAATTGAACAAACTTTACAGCAGATTAGCCAAGCAGGAGGACAAGCGGAATATCTTAGTGTCGATGTTACAGATGCTAATGCCCTAGCGCAGCAGGTATCTGCTGTTGAATCACGACTGGGCAAGATCAAGGCGATCGTTCATGGTGCGGGTAATTTAGCTGATAAACCAATTGAGAAAAAAACCGCCCAAGATTTTGATCTGGTTTACGCACCCAAAGTAAAGGGATTGGAAAATTTACTTAACTGTGTTGACCCCAGTCAATTAGATTGTTTGGTATTGTTTTCTTCGGTGGTAGGCTTTTACGGTAATGCTGGTCAAACTGATTATGCGATCGCCAATGAGATTCTCAACAAGACAGCTTATTTAATTAAGCAAAAATATCCCCAATGTCATACGGTAGCAATCAATTGGGGGCCTTGGGATAGCGGTATGGTTAGCCTCGAACTAAAACGGGCTTTTGCCGAACGCGGGATCAAAACTATTCCTGTCGAGGCTGGTACGCAGATGTTAGTCGAAGAACTCGCCCCAGATAATCGTGAGGTGCAGGTAGTCATTGGCAGTCCTTTAAAACCACCAGCGACGAAAGTTACTAATCACTCACAAACTTACCAGATACAGCGTCGCTTATCTTTAGCTGCTAATCCTTTTTTACATGATCATGTAATTATGGATCGTCCCGTGTTGCCAGCTACTTGTGCGATCGCCTGGATTGCTAACACTTGCGAACAATTATATCCTGGATATACATTTTTTAGCTGTAGTAATTTTAAAGTTTTAAAAGGTATTGTCTTCGATGCTAATTTAGCCGATAAATATATTCTGGATATAGCCAAAAAAGTTACTAATAATGCTCCAAATATTGATTTTGATGCTAAAATTTGGAGTAAGGATAAAACTGGTAAAGTTCGCTATCACTTCAGCACTAAATTAAACTTAACTTCTCAAAAAATTCATACTCCTAAGTATAATTCTTTTGACTTATCACCGAGTAATCTAAACTTATCACCGCAGGAATCACTGTATCAAACTGGAGCAAACAGCCTGTTTCACGGTGCTTCTTTCCAAGGAGTTAACACAGTCTTAAATGTAGATAAAAACAAGCTAACTGCGCAATGTTATTTACCTAAGATAGAGACGGCTCAACAAGGGCAGTTTCCCGTTCAAACCTTCAATCCTTACATTATAGACGTTAAAATTCATGCTTTGTGGCTATGGTTACAGCATAACCATCAAGAGATTTGTCTACCTTCTGAGATTATTACCTACGAACAGTTTGCAGCTATTCCTTTTGACAAAACATTCTATGTTTCTTGTGAAATAAAAAACAAAACCAAAACTGCTGTGGTAGCCGATATTATTGCTCACGACCAAGACGGTAATATTTATTCCCTGATGCTGGGGGCAAAAGGAACAATAATTTCTTTTTAAACTTTAATTGCCTCTAATCCTAACTTCTTAGACAATTATTCAACACAGTAAAAACATGAACATTATCGATAAATTTGTTGCCAGACCAAACAACTTTCCTTTAAGAAGATTAATTTGGAAATATTGGTATAACCACATGGCTAGTAAGTATGAAAAGATTAATATTAAATTAATGAATTATGGCTATGTTAATCCAGAAGTTAATGCTAAAGAGTTAGAGTTAGATAGTTGTGATGAAGCAGAGCGTTATTGTATCCAGCTTTATCATCATGTTGCTAATGCAATTTGTTTAGCAGGCTTAAATGTTTTGGAAGTAGGTTGTGGTCGAGGTGGTGGTGCTTCTTATGTCAAACGCTACTTACAGCCTGATTCATTAACTGGAGTGGATTTTTCGCAAAAAAATATTGACTTCTGTCGTCGAAAATATCAGCAACCAGGCTTAAATTTTGAATTAGGAGATGCTGAAGCATTAAAGTTTGCTGATAATTCTTTTGATGTAGTAATTAATGTCGAATCATCTCATTGTTATCAATACACAGATAAATTCTTTACCGAGGTTAATCGGATACTTTGCCCTAATGGTTATTTTTTGTTTACTGATTTTCGTCCTAAAAAAGCTGTCGAAACTACCAAAGAGCAACTGCTCGATGCGGGTTTTTTCTTTGTTAAAAAAGAGAATATAACTGCCAATGTTTATGCTTCTATGGAATTAGAGCATCAAAGAAAGGTAGAAATTATTAATCAGCAAGTTCCCCAAATATTTCGTTGGCTAGCAGGTTATTTTGCTGCTGCTAAAGGTACGCCTATGTATGAAGCATTGAGAACCAGAGAATTAGAATATGTCTACTATGTCTTAAGAAAGCAGCCAACTAAACAAGATCAACTGCGCCAAACCATGTCCCGTATTTCGGAAGTAGCAAGTAATAAGTAATTGTAGGTTTATCTATAGTTCCACCTTTGATTTAGCTCTACCCACTACTTTTATAAAGCAAAAGCAATACAACACTTTCAACCAATGCAAACAGCCAAACCGATAAAAAATCCCCCAATAGCTATTGTAGGCATGAATGCACACTTTGGTTCTTATAGCTCCCTGGCTGCTTTTGAACGGAGTATCTATGAGGGAAAGCATTTATCTACTACACAGGATAATGTCGAACATCCTCCTTTATCTACAGCAGAAATACTAGCCAGGTTTGATCGCGTCGCCAGTGTTGCTTTGGAAGATGCGGCGATCAATTCGGATATAAATATAGCTATTGTTGTCGCCAAGGATAGTCAGCAAAAGTTTGACAGTAATGTGACTGAGGTTGATTCTATTTTGGAAGCCTTATTAATGGCACAAAAGCTCTTAAACGGCAATGTAGAGGCAGTACTGGTGGGTGGAGTCGATGTTGAATCTCAGGCTGTGGGTGCAGTGGTATTAAAGCGTTACCAAACTGCTAAAAGCGATTGGGCTACCCCCAGGCTTCGCGATCGCCATAAGATATATGCAGTGATCGATAGTCTTAGTTTATCTACCACAGTCGGAGTCAAAAACATTACTTACTTAGAAGTTGTTGGTGAGCAACGGTTAGAGGAGATAGAGTTTGACGAGAGAATTGCTAATTATCTTACTACTAATCTTCCTGGTAGTTGTGCTGTCTCAAGTGTAACCAATGCTGGTTATCATGGTATTGCGGCGGAGATCGCTAGTTTAATTAAAACTTCCCTGTGTCTATATTATCGTTATCTTCCTCCCGTTCCCCAGTGGCAACAATCAGCACCCAGACAACACCCTTTTTATGTGAGTACCGAAGCTAAACCTTGGTTTTTGGAAGCAGGGGTTAGTCAACGAGTCGCGGCGATCGACAATCTTAGCCAGAGTAACGCACCGATTATCTTGTCAGAAGAGATAGCGACACAACGGCGCAGTAATGCTTATTTAGAGCAAATGCCTGGTTATCTTTTTCCCTTAGCAGCGGATGATTCAGCAACTTTATTAGCACTGCTGGACACTCTTAAACAAACTCTCGCTGATGGCGATCTGGCTAAAACTGCCCAACAAACTTTTGCCAGTTGTCAACATCAAGCCAATTATGCTTTAGCCATTGTTGGTAAAACTAAACCCGAAATACTCAGAGAATGCGATCGCGCTATCCAAGGCGTAAGCAAGGCATTTGAGACAGGTAAAGATTGGCAAACTCCTGTCGGTAGTTATTTTACCCCCAATCCTCAAGGGCAGAAAGGTAAGCTGGCTTTTGTCTATCCTGGTGCTTACAATGCGCATATTGGGTTAGGTAAAGATCTCTTTCGGCTATTTCCTAATTTGATTGACGATCCTGTCATCAAAAATACCTGTAACCGTATTGCAGGTATCGAAAAGCTACTCTACCCCCGAAGCTGGCACAAGCTGGCTGCCAGTGAATTAGAAGCAAAAGAGCGTGAGTTGATGAACGATCCTTTAGCCATGCTCGAATCGGAAACTGGCTTTGCGGGGTTTATTACCACTATTTTGCGGGATTATTTTCAAGTTAAGCCACAAGCGGCTTTTGGCTATAGCTTGGGCGAGATCAGCATGATGTATGCTCAGGGGGTTTGGGGCGACATCGAGCAAAGTAGTGATCTTCTCAATGCATCCCCACTCTTTAAAATGCGCTTAGCAGGAAGCAAAGAAGCCGTTAGAGAATATTGGCAGCTGTCTGACAAACCACCAGGAGAATTATGGCGCACTTATGTAGTAATGGCAAACAGCGATGTGATCAAGGAAAAATTGCGATCGCGAAGCGAAGGCTTTGCCTCATTGCAAAACCGAGTTTATCTAACTCAGATCAGCACTCCCAATGAAGCCGTGATTGCCGGAGATCCTCAAAGCTGCGAAAAAGTCATCGAAAGTTTAGGGTGTGATGCGTTTCGCGCTCCTTTTAATCATGTTATCCATTGTGAGGCGATGGAGAGTGAGTATGATGAACTGATTAAGCTTAATACTCTACCATTGCGGCAGAGTCCAGAAATTACTTTTTATTCTGCTGGCAATTATCAGCAAATTAGTCACAGTAGTCCAGAAATCGCTCATAGTTTAACTCAAACCCTTTGTCAGCAGCTAGATTTCCCTCGTTTAGTTAGGCAAGTTTATCAGGATAATTACCGGATCTTTATTGAAGTAGGTGTTGGCAGCAATTGTTCTCGCTGGATTAAAGATATTCTTCAGTCTCAAGAACACGCCACAGTATCGCTGCATCGTCGAGGTACTAACGATTTTACCTCTTTGCTTAAAGCGATCGCCAAATTATTCAGTCATCGCGCCCAGCTCGATCTATCTC